>JANNYI010000222.1:0-4048 GCA_031410015.1 Betaproteobacteria bacterium
CTACCTCGGTCAATGGAATATGACGGCGTTTGAGTGGGCGCATCTCTACATCTGGCAGGCGCTGATCATGCTCGACGTGCTGGTCGTGTGGCTGATCTGGGTGCGGCGCGTGCCGGCGCTCGACGACGCCGTGCTGCGGCCCCCATCACCGCCCGCGCCGGCAGCCGGCTGATCCCGGGGCACGGCGCCATTGCATGGTCAAGACTTCGCTGTCCCGCTTCGTGACGATTGCGCTGCTGTGGCTGCCCGTCACCTTTGCCGTCTGGTATGTCGCGGCCCCGGCGCTGCTGTGGCCGGTGCGCATGCTGGCCGCGGGGATTGCAAGCGGTGCGTTCGGCGACCTGGTGCGCGGCGTCACGGCCGACGGGGCGACGCTGACCTTTCTCACCACGCTGCGGCCGGGTCGCGCCGACTCCAGCGGCATCGTCAGCGTCGACGTCAACATGCTGCTCTATGCGTTCGGGCTGCCGCTCTTCGCCGCGTTGACGCTGGCCGCAGGCGGCCGGCGCGCCACCGCGATGCTGATCGGCTATGTCGCGCTCGTGCCGTTCATTACCTGGGGCGTGCTGGCCGATTTCCTGAAGAACATCGCGATCACATCATCGCCACTGATCGCCTCGCAGGCTGGATTCAGCGCAATGCAGCGTGAGATGATCGCGTTTGCCTATCAATTCGGCTCGCTGATTCTGCCGGCGGTGGCGCCGGCCGTGGCGTGGGTGCTCACGCACCGACGTTTTCTTGAACAACTGCGGGATCCGGCGCGCTGGCGGTAACGTTGCGGCACGGCGCACTCCCTGCGAAAGGACCTCCCTTGCAGCACCTGATGCTTGCCGTATTCGTCGCCGTTGCGTATTTCGCGCTGGGCAAGGTCTCCGCGATGGTGGCCTACTCGCCCGCCGATGCCTGGACCGTCTGGCTGGCCAGTGGCGTCGTCTTCGGGTTGCTGCTGGCACTGCCACGCGCCCGCTGGCCCGCCATCCTGCTGGGGGCATGGGTGGGGGCAACCGGGTTTGCGCTCACGCTCGGCAGCGGTCCGTTCGAAGCTGCCGGATACGGCGCGATCGAAGTGATCGCGTCGGGCATCGCCGCGTTTCTCGCGTCGCGGCTGACGCCGCTGCCCGCGCGCCTGGACAGCGCGCGCGAGCTCGCCGCGGTGATCTTCGGCGGGGCATTGCCGCTGGCGCTGCTGGGCGCCGTGCTGGCAACCTTCTGGCACGTGGTTGCCGGCGGCAGTGACGGTGCCACCACCTTCCGGCTGTGGGTGGTGTCCAATTTCATCGGCACGCTGCTGGTCGCGCCGATGATGATCGCATGGTCGCGCACGAAGCTGCGTCGTTCCGGGGGCATGCCGATGCCGGTGTTCGCGGCGGGTGCCGTGGCGGCGGCGCTGTTCCTCGCTTCGCTCTGGCTGCTTTTCGATCGGCCGGTGGACCAGCGATTCTTCGGCACCGTTGGCCCGACGCTGACCTATGTCCCGATCGTGTTCATGGCGCTGGTCGGGCTGCTGTGGGGCGCGCAGGGTGCGACGCTCGCGGCATTCGTGGGCGCGCTGATCGCGATCCTGAATACGGCGCAGGGTGAGGGTCCGTTCGCCGGTGTCAATGGCATCATCGGCGAGCCGGAAGTCGAGGTCGAGGCGTATGCGCTGGCCATCGGATTGACCGGACTGCTGATTGCCGTGCTGGCGGCAGCGCAGCGCAATGCAATGCGTGCCGCGCGCGATTGGCAGACACGCTTCGAGGCCACGATCGGCGCCCACCGGCTGCACGCCTACGAATGGGATCCGGTGAGCGGAAGGTTCGCGGTCTCGGGCGACGTGCCGAAGCTCCTCGGCCATGCGCCGGCGCAACTCGCGTCGCTGGCGGATTGGCTCGCGCTGGTGGCGCCCGGCGATCGCGACCGCGTTGCGGCGCACTTCGATGCCCGCGCGCGCGGCGCCGTCGAGTCCGACCTCATCGGCTATGCGTTGACGGGCGCCGATGGTGGGGTCGTCGCCGTCACCGACGAGGCCCAGCCCATCCGCGACCACGATGGCAGCCTGCACCGGATGGCCGGGATCGTGCGCATCGACCCGCAGTCGCTGCGTACCGCATCATGAGCGAGGCGGCAGTGGCGGAGGCCATCGAGCCGGTTGCGCCCGTCGTCGCAACCGCGGCGCCGTCCGTGGCGACGGCGGACGCGGTGTTCCTGATCCATGGCCTCGGCGGCACGCAATACGACCTGGGATCGATGCACAAGCGCCTGAAGAATGCCGGGTTCGTCACGCATTCGCTGACGCTGCCCGGTCACGGCACCACGCCCGAGGATCTCGCCAACGTCACGGCCGAAGACTGGATCGAGGCCGTGGTCGCCAAGTATCGCGAGATCAAGGACCAGCATCCGAAGCTGCACATCATGGGCATGTGCATGGGCGCGCTGCTGGCGGCGACGCTGGCGCAGCGCGAGCGTCATGCCAAGGGCCAGCTCGTGCTGCTGGCGCCACCCGTGTACATCGATGGCTGGGCCACGCCGTGGTACCGCGGGCTGCGCCCACTGATGTACTACGTGCCCGGCATCGGCAAGTCGATGAAGATCGAGGAAGAAGATCCGTTCGGCATCAAGAACGAACAGCTGCGCGCGATCGTCAAGGCCAAGTTCGAGCGCGGCGAGAATTTTCACTACCGCTGGGTGCCGCTCGAGTGCATCCGCCAGGTGGACCGGCTGCGCGGCTTCGTGATGAAAGGCGCGCAGGACATCCGCTGTCCGACGCTGGTCGTGCATGCGCGGGAGGACGAGCTGACGAGCCTGCGCTCGGCCAATTTTCTCGTGGAGAAGATCGGCGGTGCGCGCGCGCGGATGGTGGTGCTGGAGGACAGCTATCACATGGTCTGTGTGGACAACGACCGCGAGATCGTCGCGAAGAACGTGCTCGAGTTCTTCGGCGCCGCGCTGCCGGGTGCTACGTCCACCCTTGCCAACGAACCGCGGATGTCGGCGGCCGAATTGCAGGCCGCGGTCGCCGCCGCGCTGCAGAAACTCGCGACGGGGGATTTCAGCGGATTGCGCGACCTCGCCATTCCCGACCTCGCGTGGGTGCAGCCCGGCGTGAATCGCGTTTCCGGCGCTCATGCCGGCAAGACCTTCGCGTCCTTCGCAAGCCGCATCGCCGCTGGCGGCGCCCCGCGGTTCACCGCCTTCGGCACGCCGACGTTCAATCGTGGCGTGGCGCTGGTCCCGGCCACGCTGGTGGCAGGGCGGACGGAGGGCAACCTCGAGTCGCAGGGGGCGTTGCTGCTGGCATTTCACGGCGGCAAGCTGCTCGAGGCGCGCTGGTTCGCCGACGACGTGGAGCGCGAGGATGCGTTCTTCGGCGCACCGGACCCCGAGGCGGCGGGTCCATCCGCGCTCGAGGCGGCGTTCGACGCGGCGACGGCCGCGTCGAGGACGCTGCGGAAGGCGCCGGACAACGATGCGCTGCTGGCGCTCTACTCGCTGTTCAAGCAGGCGTCGGTGGGCGATGTCTCCGGTGATCGCCCCGGCGCACTCGACATGGTCAACCGCGCCAAGTACGACGCGTGGGCGGCGCGCAAGGGGATGAGCCGCGACGACGCGATGAAGGGCTACGCGGAACTGGTGGCGAAACTCCAAAGCAGCTAGCTTTGCGACGACCTGCGTTCCGCAGGCCGGCATCCTTCTTGCATCACTGCGGTTGAGGCAAAGCGGCACCAACTTCCATTCCAACCCAACGCGATCGGCCCACGATGACACCATCCCCCTCGAAGCGTTACGCAGTCAACGCGATCAGCTGTGGCCGCGACCACACGCTGGCATTGCTGGCTTCCGGCAAAGTGGTCGGCTGGGGCGGCGACGGCAGTGGGCGCATTCCGTCCGGGACGCCCGAGTACTGCACGACGCCTGCCCCGACGCGCGCGGTTGAAGTGCTGCTGAACGAGCCGCTACTGGCGGTCGCGGCGGGTTATGGCTTGAGCCTCGGGATCACGCCTCGGCGCCTGGTGGCGATCTGGGGCGCCAACGGCGCGGGCGCCGATGGTCGCGCCGGAGCGCTCGC
>JANNYI010000223.1:0-4344 GCA_031410015.1 Betaproteobacteria bacterium
ACAGCAGGAACACGACGAACAGCGCGAGCAGGTGCGGCAGCAGCAGGCCCAGCCAGAGGTCGAGCTTTCCCTGCGCGATCAGGCTCTGCACGATGTTGATGCAGTTGGTGTAGAGCATGTAGAGAAAGGCTGCGGCAAACAGGTTGAACGAGCGACCCATGCGCGGATTGACGAACGACAGCGGGATCGCCAGCAGAGTCAGCACCAGCGCCAGGATCGGCACCGACAGTCGCCAGAAGAGCTCCGCGCGCTCCTTGCGGTCGTCGGTCAGCAGCAGCAACGCCGTGGGAATGGCCTTGGTGGATGTGGGCAGTGCGCGCGCCTCGGCGGGCTCGATGCGCCGCCCCAGGCGCCCGAATTCCACCACCCGGAAGTCGGCCGACCCGGGCTGGCCTTCGTAGCGGCGGCCGTCCTCCAGCACGACGAAGCGATCGCCGTTGGGTTCGGTGACGAGGTGACCAAGGCGGGCGACTGTAGTGGAGTCCTTGGTGTCGTCCACCGAGTGCAGGAACACGTTGCGGATGGTACCGTCGACCGGGTTGATGCTCTCGATGTAGACGACGATGCCGGCGCGGCGGAATTCGCGGAACAACCCCGGCGACAGGATCGACACCTCGTCGCGCGATTCGAGTTGCCGCTCGTACTCGATCTTGCGCTGCTCCGCCCACGGTGACAGGAACAGCGACAGCAATATGATCGACACCAGGAAAGGCGCCGCAAACAGCATGATCGGCTTCAGGCACGCGGTGAGCGACTGCCCGGACGTGAACCACACCACCATCTCGCTGTCCCGGTACCACCGCGACAGGGTCAGCAGCACCGTGAGGAAGAGCGCCACCGACAGCAGCAGGTTGAGGTAGAACATCGCGTTGAAGCCGATCAGCGCGAGTACGCCGTCCGCGGCCACGGCGCCGCCCGCCGCGCGGGCGAGGATCCGTATCACGGACTGCGTGAACAGGATCGCCAGAAGCACGATGAAAAGTCCGATTGCGGTGGCGGTCAGCTCCCGCACCAGGCTGCGGCGAAAGATCATGACGGCGGGAAAAGTTTTGACTTTTTGGGGAACATTTGCCGATAATGCTCTCCGACGCCCGTAACCGTAACAAAACGCAGAGCCGGGAGACGAGGGATCGCGATGGAATTTACCATAAAAAGCGGCAGCCCCGAGAAGCAGCGCAGCGCTTGCGTCGTCGTCGGCGTGTTCGACAATCGCAAGTTGTCGCTGTCCGCCGAATTGATCGACCGGGCCAGCAACGGTTACGTCAGCGAGATCATCCGCCGTGGCGACATGGAGGGCAAGCTCGGCTCGACGCTGCTGCTGCACAATGTGCGCGGCACGCTCGCCGACCGGGTGCTGCTGGTCGGGCTGGGCAAGGAGCGCGACTTTCGCGATCGCGAGTTCCGCTCGGCGATCCGGTCTGCGGTCAAGTTGCTCAATGAAACCGGCTCCTACGAAGCCGTTGTCTACATCACCGAAGAAAAGGTCAAGCGGCGCGAAGTGGCGTGGCGGGTGGAGCACGCGGTGATCGTGGCCATGGAGGCCGTCTATCGTTTCGAGCAGATGAAGAGCCAGCCCACCGAAGTGCGGCGGCCGCTGCGCAAACTTACGTTATCCGTGCCGCAGCGCTCCGACCTCACCGCGGGCGAAAAGGCCGCCGTGCGGGGCCTGTCCATCGCGCATGGCATGGATCTCGCGCGCGACCTCGGCAACATGCCCGGCAACATCTGCACGCCCGCGTTTCTTGCCGAACGCGCCCAGGCGCTTGCCGTCGAGGTTCCCGACATCGTCGTCAAGGTGCTCGAGCGCAAGGAGTGCGAGGAACTGGGCATGGGATCGTTCCTGTCCGTGACCAATGGCAGCGACCAGCCGCCGCGCTTCATCGTCCTCGAATACATGCAGCACGAGCGCAAGCAGACGAAGCCCAACGTACTGGTGGGCAAGGGCATCACCTTCGATACCGGCGGCATTTCGCTGAAGCCCGGGCTCGACATGGATCAGATGAAGTTCGACATGTGCGGGGCCGCATCCGTCCTCGGCACCTTCCGCGCCATTGCCGAGATCAAGGCGCCGATCAACGTCGTCGGCCTCATCCCCGCGTGCGAGAACATGCCGTCGGGACGCGCCACCAAGCCGGGCGACGTCGTCACCAGCATGTCGGGCCAGACCATCGAAATCCTCAACACGGACGCGGAGGGCCGGCTGATCCTCGCGGATGCGCTTACGTACGCCGAACGCTATGACCCGGCCGCCGTGGTCGATATCGCCACCTTGACCGGGGCCATGGTGATCGCGCTTGGGCACGTGGCCAGCGGCCTCTTCAGCAACAACGAGACGCTGGCCCGCGCGCTTCTGCTGGCGGGCGATGACGCCTACGATCGTGCCTGGCAACTGCCGATGTGGGAGGACTACCAGGACGGCCTGGCCAGCAATTTCGCCGACTTCGCGAACATCGCCGGGCGCCCGGGCGGCAGCATCACCGCGGCGTGCTTCCTGTCGCGCTTCACCAGGAAGTACGACTGGGCACATCTGGACATTGCGGGCACCGCCTGGAAGGACGGCAAGGACAAGGGTGCCACCGGCCGGCCGGTGCCGCTGCTTGCCACCTGGTTGCTGGCGCAAGAGGCGCCGCCGGCATGACGCGGGTTTGCAGCCTGCGCAGCGCATGACCTCCATCGATTTCTACACGAAGGTTGCGGACCGGCTGACGGTGGCAGCCAAGCTCGCGGCCAAGGCCGTGAGCGCGCATGGCAGCGTGCGGATCCTGACCCCGGATGCCGAGACCACGGCGGCGCTCGACCGCCTCATGTGGCTGGTGCCGCCCACGGGATTCCTGCCGCATTGCCGCCTCGACGATCCGCTCGCCGCGCAGACGCCGGTATGGATCGACCATCGGCTGGAACACGCTGGCGCCGCGGTCGTGCTCATCAACCTGCACCCGGAGCCCCCGCCGTTTTTCAGCCGGTTCGAGCGCTTGGCGGAAATCGTGGGCGACGCCGACGCGCCGGCCGGTCGGGAACGCTTTCGCTTCTACCGCGAGCGTGGCTACGCGATGCGCGCGCACGACTTGAGCGGGCGCTGACTCCGATGCCCACCGCACGCGAACTGCTGGAACAGGCCGATGCGCTGATGCGCCGCAATCGCGCGAACACGCTCGACGACATTCCGGTGCTCATGGATGCCGTGCCGGCAGCGGCAGCGGCCGTGGCCACGCCGCGAACGGGTGTTCCTCTTGCCGACCGCGGGCCGCCGTCCGTGCCGCTGCTCACCGAGAACATCGACGTCGTCGACGAGGACGCGACACTCGGAGCCGAAGCCGTCGAGGGCGAGCCCTCGGCGTGGCTCGAGTTCGAAGACGCCAATCCTTCGGTGATCGGCGAAGCGCCGGACTCGATCGCGATCGTGCCGCCGGTGGAAATGCGGGCAACACCGCCGGATGAAGCGTTGCTTGCTTCCGCCGAGCACGAGGAAATCGAGTTCACGCTGCCGGCGGAGGACTCCATCGTCGCAGAAGTGCCCGTGGAGGTTCCGGCAGAAGTGCCCGTGGAGGTTCTGGCCGAGGTTGCCGTAGAGAACCTGGCGGAGGAATTGCCGGAGGTTCCCGTCCTCATGGCGGAGACCGAAGCTCCCGTCGACGCTGTAGACGAGGCGGTCGACGCCGCGGCGCCGAGCCCGCCTCAGGCAGAGGTTGCGGCGATTCCAGTCGTGGCAGCAGGTCTCGCCGCCCTCGCGGCGTCGGTGCCGGCCAATGCGGCCGCAGTGACACCGGCACCAACCCCGGTACCTGCGCCTGCTGCGCTCGCGATGGTCGATGACGATGAGCGGTGGGTTGCCGCCGCCGAGGAAATCCGCATGCAGGTGCTGCAGCGGATCGATCTTTTCACCGATACGGGCCTGCGCGACCAGCTGGCGCAGCGGCTGCAGCCGATCGCCGACCGCGCCAGCGCCGATTTCGTGAAGGCCATCAATCTGCACGTCGGCGATCTGTTGCGCACCTACGTTGCGGAAGCGATCGAACGCGAGATCGAGCGCTGGCGCCGGGATCACTGACCGGTCTCGCGCGGCTTTCGTCGGCGCGTGCTAGACTGATCCCATGTTGTCCATCCAAGCCATGTCGCCGTCCCGCCTGCGCGCCTATGCGTATGCGTTCTATTTCTGGGGATTCAATCCTTAAGGGGCAGTCGCGACCGTAGCTTTCCGGCAACAGCAGCAAGGAATCCACGAATCGGGCGGCCCCACAGGCCGCCCGATTTTTTTGCATGTTCAATCGGCGGGAAGGAGAACGTGATGATGGTCGTGATGCAGCAGGGGGCCAAGGCGGCGGAAGTCGCTGCGGTCGAAGCACG
>JANNYI010000224.1:0-5347 GCA_031410015.1 Betaproteobacteria bacterium
TGGCGCGCATGTTGCGCATGCCGGCAGCGACCATTCGCGTATGAAACTTGCGGTCTTCCGGCAATGCACTTGGGTCGCCTTGCTGCTGGCAGCCAGCGCAGCGCTGGCGCAGCCCGCTGTATTGTCCGAGCGCTACAGCCCCGTGCCGGCCAGCGCCGACGGCATAGGCAAGCGCTACATGGGGCGCGAGATATCGGCGGTGATGGGTTGGCAGGGCGCGGCCTGGCTCGAGCGCGAAGAGCGTGAGCGCGAGGAGCGCACCGACCTGCTGCTGGTCGCGCTGGCGCTGCGGCCAGGCATGACGGTGGCCGACATCGGAGCCGGCACCGGTTACCTGTCGCGACGCATGGCGCCGGCGGTAATGCCGGGTGGCAAGGTCTGGGCTGTCGACGTGCAGCCTGAAATGATCAGCCTGCTGCGGGCCGGCGCGAAGCGCGACGGGCTGACGCAAATCGAGGCTCGGCTCGGCGCGGTTGACGACGTCAGGCTGCCCGCTGGCTCAGTGGACCTGGCGGTCATGGTCGACGTCTATCACGAGCTGGCCTACCCCTACGAGGTGATGGCCAGCGTGATGAAGGCCCTCAAGCCCGGTGGCCGTGTCGTCTTCGTCGAGTACAAGGCCGAGGACCCGCTTGTGCCTATCAAGCCGTTACACAAGATGAGCGAGTCCCAGATCAAGCGCGAGGCCGCCGTCTTTGCGTTGGACTGGGAGCGCACCGTAAGCACGCTCCCCTGGCAGCACGTGGTGGTGTTCCGCAAGCGGGGCTGATGGCCCGGCCGGATTGTCACTGATGATCTTTCCTGCTGCATGAGCGATGCCATGATTCTGTCCTTGGCGGTCCTGAGCACGGCCTTGTTGTTCGGTGGCATGACTCTGTACTCCTTCGGCTTTGCCGCCTTCCTGTTCAAGACGCTGCCTGCGAAGACCGCAGGTGAAGCTTTGCGTCGTGCCTTCCCGTGGTTCTATGCATTCGTGATCGCCACGTCGGCTGCGGCCGCCCTCCTGTAGTGGCCCCGCGATAACGTCTATGCCGCCGTGATGGCGGCGGTGGCGATGACCACAGTGCCCGTGCGGCAGATGCTGATGCCAGCGATCAATCGCGCGACTGACGCCGGCCTGCGCCAGCGCTTCAATTGGCTGCACGGGCTGTCCGTGGCGATCACCCTCAGCCATATTGCTGCCACGGGATGGCTGCTTTCAAACCTCGCTTGACGGATAAGCTGTATCGACGCTGGATCTTGCGCGCGAAGATTACCTTCAGCGCGGGCATCGCCCTTGCGGCAAATTTCGCGCGGGAACTCAAGGCGACTCGTTTACTCTCGAATTCAACGTCAGATTGAAGTGCCTCGCAGCGATGGGTGTCTGATGTTTGCTGTTCAATACAGATCACACCCCGTCCGACGTCGCGTTGACATCCCCACTCACCACCATCTTCGAAAATATGAGGACGGCTTGGACTTCGCGATAGATCTCGATAGACCGCGTTAGTTCGCGAAAGACCCCTACTCCCACTCGATCGTCGCGGGCGGCTTGCTCGAAATATCGTAGACCACGCGGTTGAAGCCGCGCACTTCGTTGGTGATGCGATTGGAAACTCGGGCCAGCAATTCGTGCGGCAGGTGGGCCCAATGCGCGGTCATGAAATCGGTGGTCTGCACGGCGCGCAGTGCCACCGCATTCTCGTAAGTGCGGCCGTCGCCCATCACGCCCACGGAGCGTACCGGCAGAAACACGGCAAACGCCTGCGCGGTCTGCTCGTACCAGGTGCGCCCATTGTCGGCCGGGGTGTTGCGCAGCTCCTCGATGAAGATCGCATCGGCGCGGCGCAGCAGATCGGCGCGCGCGCGGGTGATGTCGCCGAGGATCCGCACCGCGAGTCCGGGCCCGGGAAATGGGTGCCGGAACACCATGTCGCGTGGCAGGCCCAGCTCAAGGCCCAGTTCGCGCACCTCGTCCTTGAAGAGTTCGCGCAGCGGCTCCAGCAGTTTGAGATGCAGCGACTCGGGCAGGCCGCCCACGTTGTGGTGCGACTTGATCGTATGCGCCTTGCCGGTCTTGGCCCCAGCCGATTCGATCACGTCCGGATAGATCGTGCCCTGCGCCAGCCACTTCACCTTCGACAGCTTGGCCGACTCGCGCTGGAAGACGTCGACGAAGAGGCGCCCGATGACCTTGCGCTTGGCCTCCGGGTCGCTGATACCGGCCAGCGCCGCCAGGAATTCCTCGCTGGCATCGACGTGGATCACGCGCACGCCCAGGTTGTCCGCAAACGTCTTCATCACGTCCTCGGCCTCGTTGAGGCGCAGGAGCCCGTGGTCGACAAAGACGCAGGTGAGGCGATCGCCGATGGCCTTGTGGATCAGCGCCGCTGCCACCGACGAATCGACGCCACCGGACAGGCCCAGCAGCACATCCTCTTCGCCCACCTTGGCGCGAATCGACGCGACGGCTTCGCCTGCGTAGTCGTGCATGTTCCAGTCGTTGCCGCAGCCGCAGATGTCGTGCGCGAAGCGCGCCAGCAATGCTGCGCCCTGCTTCGTATGCGTCACTTCGGGATGAAACTGCACGCCGTAGAAGTGGCGTGTTTCGTCAGCCATCGCGGCAATGGCGCAGGCCGTCGACGACCCGGTGAGTTTGAAACCCGGCGGCAGCGCGGTGACCTTGTCGCCGTGGCTCATCCACACATCCAGCAGCCCATGTCCTTCGCCATTGCTGCGATCCTGGATGTCGCGGAACAGCGCGCCGTGGCCGCGCGCGCGCACCTCGGCATAGCCAAACTCGCGAACATGTCCCAGTTCGACGCCGCCACCCAGTTGCGCCGCCATGGTCTGCATGCCGTAGCAGATGCCCAGCACCGGGACTCCCGCCGTCCACACGGCATCCGGCGCACGCGGCGTATCGCCATCGATGACGCTGTTGGGGCCACCGGAGAGCACGATGCCCTTCGGGGCGAAGCTGCGGATGAACTCGTCGGACACGTCCCATGGGTGCACCTCGCAGTAGACGTGGGTCTCGCGCAGGCGCCGCGCGATCAGTTGCGTCAACTGCGAGCCGAAATCGAGAATCAGGAGGCGGGAATGGGAAGGGGCGGCCATGAGTTTCACGTGATGAAGCAGCAACCAAAGCAAAACGGGCCGGTCAGCACCGGCCCGCGCGACGTATGCCTTACTGCACCCGGTAGTTGGGTGCCTCTTTCACGATCTGCACATCGTGCACATGCGATTCGCGGATGCCCGCCGACGTGATCTCGACGAACTCGGCGCGCGTGGACAGCTCCTCCACCGTGGCGCAGCCGCAATAGCCCATCGACGCGCGCAGGCCGCCCATCAACTGGTGGATGACGGAGGCCAGCATGCCCTTGTACGGCACGCGGCCTTCGATGCCTTCGGGCACCAGCTTCTCGGCCGCGCCCTCGCCTTCGGCATCCTGGAAGTAACGATCGGAGCTGCCCTCCTGCATCGCCCCCAGCGAACCCATGCCGCGATAGCTCTTGTACGAGCGGCCCTGGTACAGCTCGATCTCGCCCGGCGCTTCCTCGGTGCCGGCGAAAAGACTGCCCAGCATCACGCACGACGCGCCGGCAGCCAGCGCCTTGGCGATGTCGCCGGAATAGCGAATGCCGCCGTCGGCGATCACCGGCACGCCGGACTTGGCGAGGCCTTCGATCGCAAACTGGATGGCCGAGATCTGCGGCACGCCCACGCCCGCGACGATGCGCGTGGTGCAGATGGAGCCGGGCCCGATGCCGACCTTGACCGCATCCGCGCCGTGATCCGCCAGCGCCTTGGCGCCGGCGGCCGTGGCGACGTTGCCGCCGATGATCTGCACGCCAGGATGGCGGCGCTTCACCCACTGCACGCGTTCGAGCACGCCCTGCGAGTGGCCGTGCGACGTGTCGACGACGATGACGTCGACGCCGGCGGCGACCAGCGCATCGACCCGTTCCTCGGTATCGGCTCCCGTGCCCACCGCGGCGCCGGCGCGCAGACGACCCAGATTGTCCTTGGAGGCGAGCGGATGCTCGGTGGACTTGAGGATGTCCTTGACGGTGATGAGGCCGCGCAGTTCCATCGCGCCGTTGACCACCAGCACGCGCTCGAGGCGGTGGCGATGCATCAGTGCCTTGGCGACCTCGAGCTCGGTGCCCTCGGGCACCGTGACGAGACGATCGCCCTGCGTCATGATGTTGGACACCGGCTGGTCGAGATTGGTCTCGAAGCGCGTGTCGCGATTGGTGACGATGCCGATCACGCGCTTGCCGTCGACCACCGGCAGCCCGGAAATCCGGTGCCGCTTGGTGAGCGCGAGCACCTCGCGCACCGACATCGTGGGCGGCACCGTGATCGGATCCTTGACCACGCCGCTTTCGAAGCGCTTGACCTTGGCCACCTCGGCCGCCTGCCGCGCGGGGGTCATGTTCTTGTGGATCACGCCCATGCCGCCTTCCTGCGCGATGGCAATCGCGAGGCGGGCATCGGTGACGGTATCCATCGCCGCGGCGATCAGCGGGATGTTGAGGCCGATCGAGGGCGTGAGGCGGGTGGCGAGCGAGACGTCGCGGGGAACGACGGTGGAGTGGGCGGGGACCAGCAGGACGTCGTCGAAGGTCAGCGCTTTGCGGACAACACGCATTGAACTTTCTCCTATGCGCAAATATCGATTATACCCGCGTCGATGCCCTGCCCCAAGCGGGCATGCCGGCAATGCGTCGGGCCTGCTGCAAGCGGCCGTCCGACCGGCTTCGATTGACCGCGCGCAACGGCTGGAGTACCTTGCCAACGTCATATTTCTTCGCGCGTGGCTCACGCTTCCGCGCCGGCCTCCATCCGCATGAACTGCACCGGCTACCTCCGTCACGCGCTTCCCGCCCTCCTGGGGGCCATGATGCTGCTGGCCGCGGGTCCGGCTCCGGCCACGCTCTACAAGTGGACCGATGCCAACGGCCGCGTCGTGTATTCCGACCAGCCACCCGCAGGCAACATCAAGTCCGAGATCGTCCAGGGTCCGCCCCCACCGGCGAACGCGGCCGCGGTCAAGGACCTGACGAAGCAGGAAGGCGAATTCAAGAAGCGCCAGCTCGAGGCGGCGGAAAACACGAAGAAGTCCGAGGCGCAGCGGGCCGAGCAGGTGAAGCGCAACGAGATGTGCACGCGCGCGCTCGGCCAAGCGCGCACGCTGGCCGCCGAAGAGGTCCCGATGGTCCGCAAGAACGAAAAGGGCGAGGACGTCTTCGTCGACAATGCGGTGCGGCGCCGTGAGCGCGCTGAGCTCGACATCTGGATCAAGGCCAACTGTACTGCCGGATAGCCATTCCGCCGGATGCGGATGCGGCAAGAAAAAACGGCG
>JANNYI010000225.1:0-10112 GCA_031410015.1 Betaproteobacteria bacterium
CCACGCAATATTGGCCGTCGGCCTCGCCATGATCCTCACGTCGTCGCTCGCGGACCTGGCGGCGGCCGGGGTCCTGGGCGCGATCGTCGGCTTGATCAAGATCGCGAACCAGCATCTCCCGGTGCTGGCGGTGCCCACACCCGTGTTCTCGGCCGCGATCGTGTCCGCATTGGTGTTTTTCGCCGTGAAGTACGGCTTCAATGTCGACCCGGCGTTGCTGCTGATCCCGCCACTGGTCACGTTCCTGCCGGGCGCGATGCTGACGCAGGGCATGGTGGAGTTGGCCTACGGCGACATGGTCAGCGGCTCGAGCCGGCTGATCACGGGACTGGTGCAGCTGATCCTGCTGGCGTTTGGTCTCGCGGCCGGCGCGGCGTTGGCGGGATACACGCCCTACGACCTTCTTGCGGCGCCGCCCTCCGCCTACAAGGTCGCATGGGTGCCCTGGGCGGGCGTGGTGGTGTTCGGCATCGGTGTCTACCTGCACTTCTCCGCGCCAGGCAATGCGTTCTGGTGGATGCTGGTCGTATTGTTTGCCGCCTTTGCGTCACAGCGTCTCGCGGCGGAATTGTTTGGGCCTGGCATCAGTGGCTTCTTCGGCACGCTGGTGGCAACACCGCTCTCCTACCTGATCCAGCTGCGCTTGAAGGGGCCGCCGTCGATGGTCACGTTCCTGCCAAGTTTCTGGCTCGTGGTGCCCGGGTCGCTGGGACTGATCAGCGTGACCCGGATGCTCTCCGACCGTACAGCCGGCATCGAGGGTCTCATCTCGGCGATCTTTGCGGTGACGTCCATCGCGCTCGGCACGCTGGTCGGCGCGGCGATCTACAAGGCGCTGACCGAGAGATTCGGCTTGTGGCAATTGCAGATCGGCCGTGTCGGCACCTACGTTCGCCGGAACAGCAAGCGCTGAAGCCGGCACGGGCTTGCCGCCCGCGCCGGCTGGTCGAACTTACTGCCGGCCGCCCTTGATGTTGCCGGCAACACCACCCGCGACACCGCCGATGGCCGCACCGGTCCACGCGTTGCCGCCGGAGATGGCGGCAATGCCCGCCCCGGCCGCCGCGCCGATGCCGGCGCCGCTCAACGTTCCCTGCTGCTGCGGCGTCATGTTGGTACACGCCACCACCGCCATCGCGCACGCGACGGCCACTGCCCATTTGATCTGTTTCATTTGTTGCTCCGCAGATTGTGGTTACTTGAGGCCGGGCACGACCATCTCGAACCAGATGGTCTCGAGCACGGGTCGCTGCAGCTTGTCGGGGTTGGCCGCGTAGTATTTGTCGAGGCCTTCGCGCACGCCGTCGAGCGTCTTGCCCTTCATGCCCTTGACCAGGCGGGGGATGATCGTTTGCGTGTCGGGTGCCGGCGTGGCGCCGGCGAAGGCCGCCTCGACCTGCACCGCGTTGGCCACGCCAACCAGGTAGGCCTTCTTCACCTGCTCGGTCGACGTCGTCCAGTGTTGGCCGGTGACCATGGGAATTTCCTGCGCCTGCGCGCTGCCGCACACCGCCGCCAGCGTCATGCATGCGGCGACGGTCGCCGCGCGCCAATTCAGTTTCGATGCCATCAGTTTCTCCACGAGAAAGTACCCATCATGACCCCTGCCGCGCGCGGTGATCAATGCGCCCGAGCCAGGGCTGCAGTTTGCCTGGAAGATTCTAGACCAACATGTACGCTCGTGATTGCATCCTTGCTGAACACTGCGGCGATGCCCGAAAATGATCGGAGTGATAACATTCGACCCCTGATTGCCGAACTCCTCCCGTATGCGTGGAGGCGCCGCAGGTATCCACCGTTACGCGAACCCGCATGCCCGCCACCGAACTCATCGAGCGTCTCCCCCGGCACTTGAAGCTGGGTGAGCTGCGCGTGTTCGTCGCGGTCCTGGAGCACCGCAGTTTTCGCAAGGCCGCCGCCGCGCTGCACATCACGCAGCCCGCGGTGACGAAGACCATCGCCAACCTGGAAGGCCTGCTGGGCGCCAAGCTCTTCGATCGCAATGCCCATGGCGTGGAGCCGACGATCCACGGCCTGACCTTTGCGCCGCATGCGATCGCCATCTTCGGCGAACTGCGCAGCGCCGCGCAGGAAATGGCCATCGTGTCGAGCGGTGCCAAGGGGACGTTGCGCATCGGCACCGTGCCGATGCCGGCCATCGGTTTCCTGCCCATGGCCGTCCGGCGCGTGGTGGATGCCCACCCGGAGGTCTTCGTGTCGGTGCTCGAGGCGCGCGAGACGGAACTGGTGGAGCGCCTGCGCAAGCGGGAGATCGAACTGGCGATCGTCCGGCTGGCGCTGTTCAATCCCGGCGAGGATATGCAGGTCACGTCGCTGTTCGAGGAAAAGCTGTGCGTCGTGGCGGGCAAGGATCATCCGCTGGCGGCGCGCAAGCGCCTTGCGTGGGCGGATCTGCTCGATCAGCGCTGGGTGATGCCATCGGCAGATTCGTACTTCGTCGACCATGTCCGGCGCACGCTCGCCAAGCTCGATCTGGCGCTGCCCCGACACGCCGTCGAATCGAAGTCGATCCACGTTCAGTATGCGATGGTGCTGCATGGCGGCATGCTGTCGTTCGGGCTGCGCTCGGCGATCGCGCTCGCGCCGGCGAAGGACCTGCTGGTGCGCCTGCCGGTCGAGTTGCCTGCTATCACCGGTGCGATCGGGATCCTGAACCTGCTCGCCCGCGAGCCAAGTCCGCTGGCCTTGCAGCTCGTCGGTCACATCCGGGAATTGGCCTTGGGGCACTGAAGCGCCGCAGCCTCCGGATGGGGGCCAGCAAGTCCTGCGATCCCGACGCGTCGCCGGTAGAATCCGTGCATGGATCTCGTCGAAATCGTCCTGGCCCTGCTGCTGTCGGTGGCGGTGATCGGCACCATCGCCAAATGGATTCCGGTGCCGCTGCCATTGCTGCTGGTTGCGGGCGGCGTCGCACTTTCGTTCATGCCCGTCCTCGACACGGTGCGCATCGACCCCGCGATCTTCTTCCTGCTGTTCATTCCGCCGCTCCTGTTCGCCGATGGCTGGCTCATTCCCAAGCGCGACCTGCTGGGTTTGCTGCGCCCCGTGCTGCTGCTCGCGTTCGGCCTCGTGACGCTCACGGTCATCGTCGTGGGCTACCTGATCCACTGGCTGATCCCGGGCATGCCGCTCGCGGCGGCATTCGCCTTGGGCGCGATCGTCTCCCCGACGGATGCCGTGGCCGTATCGGCGATTACGGCGAACCTCAAGATGCCGTCGCGCATCACGCACATCCTGGGCGGGGAGAGCCTCATCAACGATGCATCGGGGCTCGTGGCCTTCAAGTTCGCCGTCGCCGCGGTTGCGACGGGCCTCTTTTCTTGGACCGACGCGGCGGAGCAGGTCGTCCTCTTGTCGGGGGGCGGCGTGCTGGTGGGCCTGGCGAGCGCGTGGCTCATTGGCGAGTTGCGGGTACGCATTGCGCGCCACAGCGTCGATGATCCGACGATCCAGACCGTGTTTTCGCTGCTGACTCCGTTCGCGGCGTACCTTGCCGCCGAAGCGGCACACGTCTCCGGCATTCTTGCGGTCGTGGCCGCAGGCATCTACGCGGGCATGCACGACACGCGCCACGTCGATACAGCCACGCGGCAACACTCGTTCGAGGTCTGGACGATGCTGCTGTTCGTCTTCAACGGGCTGGTGTTCGTGCTGCTGGGCATCCAGCTGCGGGTGGTGCTGATCCGCCTCGAAGGCGAATCGTGGCTGCACCTCGCCGGGTATGCGCTGGCACTCGTCGCCGCGCTGGTCATCGTCCGCATGGTGTGGGTCTTTCCGGCGGCCTACCTGCCGCGATTGCTGTCGAGCAAGGTTCGCGACAGTGAGCCCCCGCTCAGTGCGCGCGCCGTGTTCATCGTCGGCTGGGCGGGCATTCGCGGCTCGGTGACGATGGCGGCGGCACTCTCGATCCCGTTCGCGCTGGACAACGGCACGCCGTTTCCGGGTCGCGACCTGATCATCTTCCTGGCCGGGACCACGATCGTCCTCACGCTCGTGCTCAATGCCGTCACGTTGCCCCTCTTCATCCGCCTGTTGCACATTCGCGGTGACGGCAATGCGGAGCGCGAGGAACGCGCCGCGCGCATCGCCACCTCGCAGGCGGCCGTTGACGTGCTCGAGCGCGAGCTGCCGAAATTGGCACACTCCCGGGAGATCGCGCAGGCGCAGCGGCTCCTGGACTTGTACCGGTACCGGCTGACCTTTCATTCCGCCAATGCGGAGCGGCGGCGCGAGATGGAGGCGGTGCGCTCCGGCGAACACCGGCTGGTGCTGGCGGCGCTCGAGGCAGAGCGCGCCGAATTGTTCTCACTCCGGGATACGGGCGTCATCAACGAGGACACGCTGCGCACGATCCAGGCCGACCTCGATCACGCGGAATCGCTGGTCGCGCCCAAGGGGCGTCACGCGCACTGAGGCGTTCCCCCGATGGCGCCGCTCAGCCGGCCGCTGTCTCGCGATACGTCCTCACGGCTTCCTCCAGCGTGCTGACGCGAAGGTACTTGCCCAGTTGCGTGGTGAGACCACGCTGCTGCGCCCAGTCGGTCCACTCGGTATCGCGTGCGGCCACCGCCACCACCACGCCCCGCGCGCGCAGGTCGTCGAACACGTCGCGCATTGCATAGAGTCCGGTGGCGTCGACCATGTTCACCGGCATCAGGTCGACCACCAGCCACTTGAGATCGGGACCCGCGTTCACGGCGGCCTTTTCCACTTCGCGCTTGAAGTAGTCGGCGCTGAAGAAGATGATCGGTCCGTTGAACCGGAACAGCAGCAGTCCGGACTGCGTGTGTGCCTCGGGGTGGCGTTCGAGCGAGTGAAAACCGGGCTGGCCGTCGACCTCGCCCAGGATTTCCACCTTGGGCCGCGAGGCGAGGCGCACGAAGCGCAGCAATGCGAGCACGACGGTGAGCAGGATGGCATTGATCGGGCCCACCAGCACGACGCCCACCGTTGCCACGATCGAGAGCCACGCTTCGGATCGGTCGATGCGGTAGATCATCTTCAGACTGCCGAGGTCGAGCAGCGCGAGCCCGGCGGTGACCAGCACCGCGGCCAGCACGACCGTGGGTACGTACTGCAGCGGCGCGGTCAGGAACAGCGCCACCACGCCAACGGCCAGCGCCGAGACGATGCCGGTGATCTGCGTGCGGCCGCCGGCCGCGTCGGCCACCGCGGTGCGGGAGTTGGTGCCGCTCACGACGAAACTCTGCGCGAGGGCGGCGGCAATGTTGGTGGCGCCCAGCGCCGCCATTTCACGGTCCGCATCCACGACATACCGGTTCTTGGCGGCGAAACTGCGCGCCGCGATCATCATGTTCGAGAAACTCATCAGCGCCAGACCCGCGGCCTCGGCCACCAGTGTCGGCAGCATCTCCACCGGCACCACGGGCAGATGAAAGGCGGGCAGCCCGCCGGGCACCGCGCCGATGGTGGCCACACCCAGCCCGTCGAGCGCAAACAGGTGCACGGCAAGTCCCGCGACAAACATTGCCACGAGCGGCGCCGGCACTTTTGGCAGGAGCCGTGGCACCAGCAGCAGGAGGCCCATCGTGCACGCTCCCACGACGAGCGTGGGAAGGTGCGTCGACGGCAGTCGCGTGAAGAATTCGAGCACGCGGGCCGGCAGGCCGGACGCTTCGAGCGACAACCCGAACAGTCGAGGCGACTGCGTGATCAGGATGTTGATCGCCACGCCGTTCATGAAGCCGATCAGGATGGGCTTCGACAGGAAGTCGGCGAGCGCGCCCAGCCGCAGAAAGCTGGCGCCGATGCACAGGAACCCCACGCACAGGCACAACGCCATCGACATCGAGAGGTAGAGCGCCGCATCGCCGCCGGCCAGCGGCGCGATCGCGGCGGCCACCATCACCGCCGTGGCGGCGCTGGGCCCCACCATCAGCTGGCGCGACGTGCCGAAGAGGGCATAGGCGACGAGCGGCAGCGTGCTGGCGTAAAGCCCCATCTCCGGACTCAGTCCTGCCAGTTGCGCGTTGGCGATCGAACCCGGGATGGCCACCGCGGCCACCGCCAGCCCGGCCACCACGTCGTGCGGCAGGTCGGCGCGCCGGTATTGCAGCAGCTTGCCCAGTCCCGGCGCGATGCGCGCGAGCCGGGTCTCCGGCACGGTGGCGGGGGCGGACGGATCGATGATGGCGGGCGTGATCGGTGGGATGTTCTGCGCGCGATCGACGCAGGGGACGCGTCAGGTCGGCCGGTCGAAGGCCGTCATTGTAATCCGGCATCCATATCGAGAACCGAGGGCGGCCGGGTGCGCCAGGTCGGGCCGGCCCGAGCCGCCTCGAATCCAAGGTCGTAGAGCTGCCGCATCAACACCGGATCGAAAATTTCGTCCCCGCGCATTTCAACGCCGTTCGGGATGGTGGTCCAATAAAATCCGGAGCGCTCGAAGGTTGTCACCGCAAAGATGCGGAACAGGTCGTTGATCATCCCCGAATGGGTGGCCGCCTCCAGTGTGCGCAGCGCCACGCTGGGGATCGTGCGGCGGGTGAGCCCGGGGGACTCGGCGAGCTGGCCGTTGTGAATCACGTAGACATCCTGCCGCGCCGAGCTCCGCCCCGCTTCCCGGAGCAACTGCCGCGTGCTGAAGAGGTTGCCGTTGTAGAACACGTTGGCACCCACGCCACCATCGACGTGCAGCTCGTCGTAGCGACGGCCGTTGCTCGCCTCGACTTCGAACAGCACGGGTGCGAAGGCGACGGGAATCGACGCCGAGGCCAGCATGACCCTGCGGAAAAGGATGACGGCGTCGGGATGTCCGCTGGTGGCGATCAGGCCCATGTTCCAGATGATGAAGCGTTGCGAGTCGAGATCCGTGGTGCCGATGTAAAGGCGCCGCCCACCGAGGTGCGCCGCAGCGATATCGCGCAGAAACGCGTCGTCGACATGGGTGGCGATCAGCGCCGCCAGCGGCGCGGTGTCGGCGATGCCGTCGCTGAAGAGCAGCTGCCGGACGATGCCCGTGATGGTGCCCAGCACGAAGATGTCGCGGGTGCTGGTATTGGTATAGAAGTCGCGCAGCGCGTCGTCCTTGGTGGGTCCGAGGAAGGCGAACGGTGCCATCAGCGCGCCGGTGGACACACCGGTGACCACTTTGAACACGGGACGCGTCCCCATGCTGGTCCAGCCATTGAGAAAGCCCGAGCCAAAGGCGCCGTTGGCCCCGCCACCGGACAGCGCAAGTTGCGGGTACACGATCACGCCATCGGGGCCCGGGGGGAAGTCCTTGGCCGACTCCTGCACGAACGACTTTGCCATGTCGCGCGCCATGAACGCATCGGCGCGGCCGGCGGGCGCCCGGATGTCGGGCATCCCGGGAATCGTGGCGGTGGCCATCTGGTCGATGGGTACGCCGTTGCGCAGCAGCGAGCCGCAGCCGGAGAGCGCCAGCGTGCCTGCCAGCAGGGCGACAAGGGCGTAGCGCATGCGAAGTCTCCTGTTGAGTCGATCGGGGCGAATAGGGCAGCGCGGCAGCCGGCCTGCCGCGTCGCCGCCAGCGTATCAGAGCATCGAATTGAAATCGAACGACGCCCGCTTGCCGATGTCGCGGCCGTGCAGGTCGAGGAACTCCTGCGTTGTCCGCCGCCCTTCGTCGCGCAGCATCGTCAGGAATGGCCACTCGGCGATCATCTTCGACGTGTGGCCGAGCTTCACCATGATGTCGGAGGTGATCCGGTGCATGCGCATGCTGGCCCAGCGCGCGCCTTCGCCGTGAATCCCGGCATCGCCGCGGCGCAGCATCGCGATGATGCGCATTTCCTTCAGCAACGGCATGTTGAACGAAATTTCGTTGAGGCGATTGAGGATGTCCGACGCGGATCGCGGCGTGCCCGGACGCTCCACCGGATTGATCTGGACCAGAATCGTGTCGTGCGAGTCGCACTCCTGCACCAGCGGTTCGAGCGATGGATTGCCTGCATAGCCGCCATCCCAGTACGCCTCGCCGTCGATCTCCACGGCCTGGAACAGTGTCGGCAGGCAACCCGAGGCCAGCAGCACCTCAGGCGTGATCTCGGCATTGCGGAAGATGCGGCCACGGCCGGTGCGCACGTTGGTCGCCGTGACGAAGAGGCGGATCGGCGCGGTGGCCAGCGACGCATAGTCGATCGATTCGGCCAGTATCTTGCGCAGCGGATTGTCGCCGCTGGGGTTGAGATCGTAGGGCGAGAAGACCCGTGCCGCCATGTCCGCCGCCAGGAACATGGGCGACTTTTCGAGCGTCCACTGCCCGGTCAGGATTTCCAGCGGACCCCGCCGGAAGGGGCTCATCAACGCCGCGGCCGACACCCGGCGCCAGAACTCCTCCAGCGCGGCGCGCGCGCCTTCCTTGCCACCCGCGGTGTAACCGCTGACCATCACCGCCGCGTTCATCGTACCGGCCGAGGTGCCCGAAATGCCGTCAAAACGGAGCCACGGCTCCTCGAGCAGACGGTCTAGCACGCCCCACGTGAAGGCCCCGTGCGAGCCCCCGCCCTGGAGCGCCAGATCGACGAGGACGGGCTTGCGCCGGCTGGAGGCTGGGGCGGCACGTGGGCTTTTGGTAAGTTCGATGGCAGGCTCCGATGATGGGCGGTTGCGGCGCAACATTCTGGCCGTGTACTTGTTGCGCCGCAAGCAAAGCCCTTTGGTCAAAGTGGCCTGCGTAGGACGCGCCGTGTGACTCTCCACCCAAATTGCTATAAAGTACAACGGATTATTGGGGAAAGCTGCTGTACAACCACGAGCTCCGTCGGGCTCGCTGTGGGCCACAAATTCAATAACGGTCGGGAGACTGGTTGCAATGACGTCGGGAGTCCTGTTCGCACTGGCGATGGCCGCATTGGTGGTGGCCGTTGTCGTCGGCCTCATGCGCCGCAATCGCATCGCGCGCAGCGCCGTGCGCGGCGGGGGCGACAACCCCAACACCGTCGCGCAGTGGACCGAGGGCGAGACCACGCGTCTCCTGTCCTCCGCCGAGTTGCCCGGACTCTACCTGCTGCGCCCGCGCTTCCTCACCAAGACGGAGAGCGTCGTCTATCTGCTGCTGAAGGCCGCCTTCCCGCGCAACGAGATCTTCGCGCGCGTGCGGTTGGCGGACGTGCTGCAGGTCAAGATCGGGCCGCAGGGCATGGAGCGCCTGCGCGCATTCCGCAAGATCGCCAACCAGCATGTGGGCTTTGTCGTGTGCGACCGCGACATGACGATCATCGCGATCGTCGATGCCAAGGAACCCGACCAGGTGATCAACCCGCGCGACCAGAAGCTCGAGGTCATCAAGCAGCGCTGCCTGCAGGCAGCACAGGTCAAGTACCTGTGCGTCTATCCGCCGCAACTGCCGCGCTATCGGGAGTTGCGCGAGCAGATCCTGGGGCCGGCCGCCGATCTGGTGTGACCCCGCATTGCCTGTAGGCGAGGCTTCAGCCTCGCGACCTGACGCGTGGCGATATGCCCGCGAGGCTGAAGCCTCGCCTACGGATTTCAGCGGCGCGGCGGCAGGGGTGAACACATGACTTCCGCATTCAAGCTCACCTATTCGACGATGTTCGATCCGCCGCCGGCGCTGCACGCGCGGTTCGATGCGGCGCTGGTGGCGATCCGGTCCAGTCTCGGCGGTGAACACGCGATGCTGATCGACGGGCGCGACGTCCGCGCCTTGCGGCAGTTCACGGTAGCCTCGCCGATTGATACTCGCATCGTGCTGGGCAGGTTCCAGTCCGGCGACGAAGCGCACGCGCGCGCGGCCACTGCCGCCGCGCTGCGCGCCTATCCGGCATGGGCGGCTACACCATGGCGCGAGCGCGTGGCGTTGCTGCGCCGGGTGGTCGCGCTGCTCGAGGAACGCGTCTACATGATCGGCGCGGCACTCGCGCTCGAGGTCGGCAAGAACCGGCTGGAGGCGCTCGGCGAAGCCCAGGAAACGGCCGATCTGATCGCGTACTACTGCGACCGGATGGAGGCTGCTGAAGGCTACAGCGTAGCGCTGGCGCGGGATCCGCTGGCAGGATTCGTCAGCGAAAACCTGAGCGTGATGCGGCCCCATGGGCCGTGGCTGGTGATCGCGCCGTTCAATTTTCCGCTGGCGTTGAGCGGCGGCC
>JANNYI010000226.1:0-4553 GCA_031410015.1 Betaproteobacteria bacterium
CGCGGGGCGGGCGCATTGGAGCCGCGTGGGCGGGCGCGAGTGGCAAAAAGCAGTGATCGGCTTCATCGACTCGCCGGCTTTTTGCCGGCTCGCGCCCGACCACACGCTTTGCGGCGACTAAGCCCGCCCCGCGCGGCCCGCCGCTCGCCGCGGCCACGCTGAATACCAGCTGCAGCGATGCGAGGCTGAAGCCTCGCCTACAGGATGTGCGCAGGCGCGAGGCTGAAGCGTCGCCTACAGGATGTGCGCAGGCGCGAGGCTGAAGCGTCGCCTACAGGATGTGCGCACACGCGAGGCTGAAGCCTCGCCTACACAATGCAATGTCCGCCGGCGCGAGGCGGAAGCCTCGCCTGCCGGATGTGCGAAGTGTCGGGCGCGCGCGATTGGAATCCCGACCGCGCGCGGCCAGGCAGGCTTGATTGCTGGCGCAGGTTGCGCTGCAGCTTGACGTTCGGACGACTTCGCAACTAATGTTGGAACATCGTTCCATGTTGATCCGCCGACTTGCCCGATGTACCCCCCCGCCCAACGCACGCTCGACATCCTCGAACTCCTGGCCGACGCGCCGGAAGGACTGGCGCTGTCGGTGATCGGCGCGCGGCTGCACATCCCGAAGAGCGCCACGCATCGGCTGCTGGCGGGCCTGGCCGAGCATGGCTTCGTCCGCCAGGTGGCCGCCACCACGCACTACACGCTGACGCTGAAGCTCGCTGCGCTCGGATTCCGCCAGCTCGCCGGCACGCGCATCGAGGAGGTGTGCCAGCCGGTGCTCGATCGCCTCGCCGCGCGCTCGGGCGAGCTGGCCCGCCTTGCCGTGGTCGAAGGCGACAGCATGACGTGGGTTGCCAAGGCCCAGGGCGCGTTGTCGGGACTGCGCTACGACGCCCACGCCGGCCGCGATGTCGTCCTGCATGCCACAGCGGTGGGCAAGGTCTGGCTGGCGTCGCTGCCCGAGGCTCGTGCGCTTGCCATCGTCGCGCAGGCGGGCTTCGATACAGGCGGGAACCTCGGTCCCCGCGCGGCGCATTCGCTGTCGGCCATGCGCCAGCACTTGCGCGAAACGCGCAGGCACGGCTACGGCGAAGCGGTGGACGAGGGCGAGCCCGGGGTCGCCGCGCTGGCCGCCGCCGTTCACGCTTCGCGCGCCGTCGATTCTCCCGTCGTGGCCACCGTCAGCGTGGCCGGCCCGCTCGCGCGCCTCACGGCCGCCCGCCGCGCCGAACTGGTCCACGACGTGCTTGCCGCCGCCACCGAAGTCACCGATTGCTGGCCGGTCCGCGAACACCACCGCCGCAGCGCGCTTTCCACTTCTTCCCTGCCCGACCCCGAGCTGGCCCATGCCGAATGATCACCCTCCCCGCTACGCCGGTCCGCGCGAACTCGCGCAGGGCCTCACTGCCTTTGCCCGGCAGAGCGCCGCCACGGCGCAATGGAATCGCGAGGGCCTGCGCGACGATGTCGAGTATCGCGACCTGGGGCTCGCCGGCGCCACCGGCGGGCGCATCGGCATCAAGCACATCCGTTCGTTGAAGCCGCTGCCGGCGCCCACCGGCTGGCATTGGCACGACATGACGGCGCACTACGTCTATGTCCTCCAGGGCTGGCTCACGTTCCGCTTTGCCGGCATCGACGGCGACGTGACGCTGCGTGCCGGCGATGGCCTGTCGCAGCCGGCCGGCGTCCCGCACAACGTGATCGCGCGCGCGGACGACCTCGAGGTCATCGAGATCAATGAACCCGCCGAGTACGGCACGTGGGATCTGCCGGAGGCGCCCCCGCCGTGGCAATGAACGGCGCCACGACGAGGCAAGGCGCGACCGTGGCGTGGCTGCGGCGGCGCGGCGGCGCGCTTGCGATCTTCGTGCTGCTGTTCGTGGTGTGGGAGCTGGCGGTGCGTTTCTCCGGCGTCAAGGAATACCTGCTGCCGCCACCGTCGAAAGTCTGGACCGAATTCTGGAAGCGCCACGACATGATCGCGGGCGCCGCGTGGGTGACGACCTCGGAGATCCTCGCCGGCTACGCGCTGGCCGTGGTCGTCAGCATTCCGCTCGCGCTGGCCGTCGCCTATTCGCGCTTCATGGAGCAGGCGGTCTACCCGGTGATCGTGTTCCTGCAGATCATCCCCAAGATCGCGATTGCGCCGCTCTTCATCATCTGGTTCGGCTTCGGCTTCACGCCGAAGCTGCTGCTGGTGTTCCTGCTGTCGTTCTTTCCGATCGTCGTGGCGAGCATCGCCGGCTTCAAGAGCGCCGACCGCGACGTGATGGATTTCGCGCGCACCACCGGCGCCAGCAAACTGCGCATGTTCTTCAAGATCAGCCTGCCCCAGGCGCTGCCGCAGATCTTCACTGGCCTCAAGGTCGGCGCGGCCCTTGCCGCCACCGCGGCCGTGGTGGCGGAATTCGTGGCCTCGGACCGCGGCCTGGGGTACCTGCTGCTGCAATACAACGGGCAACTCGACACGCCGATGGTCTTCGCGACGATCGTCGTGCTGTCGCTGATCGGCCTCGTCGTGTACTACGCCGTCGAAGTCATCGAAAGGCTTGCCATTCCCTGGCACGTCTCGCAACAGACGCAGGTCCGCGACGCCACGCTGTGACGAAAACTCGACCCGCCATCCATGCGGGTAACTCCCGGAGGAAAACGCAATGAAGCTTGCCCGCATCGCCACCATCCTTGCCCTGTTCGTGCTGGGCTCCATTCCGCTTGCGCAGGCACAGGACAAGGCCTCGCTGCGCCTCAACTGGTACCTGGGCGGCCTGCATGTGCCGTTCTACTACGGCAAGGAGAAGGGCTACTACGCCGCCGAAGGCATCGACCTCACGATCAACGAAGGCCGCGGTTCGGCCAATACCGTGCAGGTGGTCGCTGCGGGGTCGGACACGTTCGGGCTGGCCGATTCGTCGTCGCTCATCCTGACGGCGTCCAAGGGGGCGGACATCAAGAGCGTGATGTCGTTGCTCAACACCACAGGATTCTCGGTCGTTTCGCTGGTCGAGGCGGGCATCAAGACGCCGAAGGATCTCGAAGGCAAGAAGGTGGCCGTGTCCGCCGGCGATCCGCTCGGTTCGCTGCTGCAGGCCGTGTGCAAGGCCAACAACGTCGACTGCACCAAGATCGGCATGGTGCAGGTCGACCCCGCCGCCAAGGTCGTGACCGTGCTCGAGAAAAAGACCGACGCGCTGCTGGGCGGCGCCGACGACCAGTACTTCCTGATCAAGTACAAGGGCGGCAATCCGTCCGCGATGCGCTATGCCGACTGGGGCGCCAACATTGTCGGCATGACCATCCTGACGTCTGGCGACACGATCAAGAAGAATCCGGACCTCGTGAAGCGTTTTGTGCGCGCGACGGTGAAGTCGTGGGAGGAAACCAAGAAGAACCCGGGCGCCGCGGTCGATGCGGCAATGAAGGTCAAGCCGGACATCAACCGCCAGTCCACGCTCGACCAGCTGATGGTCGACATCGATTTGCTCGACTCGAAAAATTCGAAGGGCAGGATCGGCATGGGCGCGCAGGCCGACTGGGACCAGACGCTGGCGATTCTCAAGAACTACCGCGACCTATCCACCGACAAGAACTGGACCGCGTTTCACACCAACGAGTTCGTGCCGCAATAGTGCCCGCGGCACCTTCCATTGGCGACACCGTTTCGCCTGCAGGCGAGGCTGTAGGCGAGGCTTCAGCCTCGCGAGGTGAATCGGTGCGACATGCCCGCGAGGCTGAAGCCTCGCCTACGGGGAATCGTGCGTCCGGCGCGTCTGCGGCCTACGTCGAAATCGCGGGCGTCGCCAAGACGTACCGGCGCGACGGTCGCGAGACGCACGCGCTGGAGCACATCGACCTCGCGATCCGCGACGGCGAGTTCCTCGCCATCGTCGGCCCGTCCGGCTGCGGCAAGAGCACGCTGCTGCGGCTGGTGGCCGGGCTGCACCTGCCCACCACCGGCACGGTGCGCGTCGGCGGCCGCGTGGTCGACCGCCCGCAGACCGAACTGGGCATCGTGTTCCAGAGCCCGGTGCTGCTCGACTGGCGCACCGCGCTGGACAACGTGCTGGTGCAGGTGGAATTGCGCGGCAAGGACCCGCGGGAATGGCGCGAGCGCGCGCTGGGACTGCTGCAGCAAGTGGGGCTGCGCGATTTCGCCGACCGCTTTCCGCATGAACTGTCCGGCGGCATGCGCCAGCGCGTGGCCATCGCGCGCGCCCTGATCCACGACGCGCCGCTGCTGTTGATGGACGAGCCCTTCGGCGCGCTGGATGCACTGACGCGCGAGCAGATGCGCCTCGACCTCGAGGCCCTGTGGCTTGCGTCGCGCAAGACGGTGCTGTTCATCACCCATTCGATCGACGAGGCGGTACTGCTGGCCGATCGCGTCGTCGTGATGTCGCCGCGGCCCGGCAAGATCGAGACGATCATGGACATCGGCATGGCGCGGCCGCGCGGTCTCGATGCGCGTCGCCATCCCGAGTTTGTCGCGGCCACCGAGAAAGGTGAGTTCGATGACGAAGGCGCACGCGACGACTTCACCTCCGAGGCGTTCGACGAGGTCG
>JANNYI010000227.1:0-6169 GCA_031410015.1 Betaproteobacteria bacterium
AAAACGGCGGCCTCGCGGTCGCCGTTTTCAATGGGTGCGGCCGGACGCCGCCGCTGCCTCTACTTCTTGTCGAGATTGGCTTGGTTGATCTTGACGTCGGCCTTGGCACGCAGGCTGGCGAGGTACGACTGGAAGAGCTCGCGGCCGAGCTGTTCCGACAGCC
Source organism: Betaproteobacteria bacterium (assembly GCA_031410015.1). Classification (GTDB taxonomy): domain Bacteria; phylum Pseudomonadota; class Gammaproteobacteria; order Burkholderiales; family Casimicrobiaceae; genus VBCG01. Next base: position 164 of record JANNYI010000227.1, read on the forward strand.
GTGCCGAGGCCTGCTCGATGCGCGCCTTGTCCGTGGGCGAAGGCGTAAAGACATTCAGCACCTTCACGATCGAGAAGCCGCCCTTCTCGTTGATCGCGCCGGTGAACGCCGGCAGCTTGTCGGGATTGGCCTCGAACACGCGGCCCAGCGCTTCCGGCGACAACCCCGGCTGCGGCTGGCCGCGGCTGATCGTCACCGGCTTGCCGAAACTCACGCCCGCGTCCTTCTCGCTCTTGCCAGCCTCCAGCAGCTTAAGCCTCTCCTGCCCGGCCGCCTGCGCCATGTCGGTGGCCGCCTTGCGGGTCAGCTGCGCGCGGATCTCCTCCTTGACCTCGTCGAAGGGACGCGGCGCAGCCGGCTTGTATTCAAGAATGCGGCCCGAGATCAGCGTGCCGGGGGCGACTTCGATCGCCTCGGTGTTGCGCTTGCCCTGCAGGGATTCCGGCGAGAACAGTGCCGCGACGAACTTGGCGTTGCCCATGCCCAACGACTGGGCCTGCGAGCGGGTGATGAGCGGCGTGGTCTCGATCTTCAATTCCAGCGCCTTCGCCGCGCCATTGAGGCTGTCGGCCTGCTCGTACACCAGGTTCTGGAATTGCTCCGCAGCCGTGGCGAACTTCTGTGCGCCCTTCTGCTTGCGCAGTTCCCCTTCGATCTGCACCTTCACGTCGTCGTAGGCCAGCGTGCGCGCCGGGCGCACCGCGGTGACCTTGATGATGTGCCAGCCGAAGTCGGTCTGCACCGGCGCCAGCAGGTCGCCGGCCTTGGCCGCGAACACCGCGTCGTCGAACGGCTTCACCATCGCGCCACGGGCGAACTGACCGAGATCGCCGCCTTGCGCCGCCGAGCCCGGGTCCTTCGAGAATTCCTTCGCCAGGTCGGCAAACTTCGCCGGCGCGGCTTTCACCTTGGCATGCACCTCGTCGGCCAGCTTCTTCGCCGCCGCCTTGTCGGCAGCGCTCGCGTCGGGCTTGACCGGGATCAGGATGTGCGCCGCCGAGCGCTCTTCCTCGGCCGTGTACTGCGCGGCATTGGCGTCGAACTGCTTGCGTACCTCGGCGGGGTCCACGACCACCCGCGACGCCAGCGCTTCCTGCGTCAGCAGTAGGTATTCGATGCGCGCCTGCTCCGGCGTCTGGAACGATCCGGTGTTCTTGTCGTAGAACGCGCGGACGTCGGCGTCGCTGACCTTCACGTCCTTGAGGAACGGCGCGGCGTCGACGAACGCCACCGCCACTTCGCGCTGCTGCTCCAGCAGGCCGAGATAGCGCTCCACCGACGTGCGCGCCACGATGTTGGCGCCGGCAATCGGCTCCTGCACGGCGGCACGCAGCAGGTCCTCGCGCAGGCGCTGCTCGAACATCAGCGGCGTCATGTTCTGCGTGGCCAGCAGTTGTCGATACTGGTCGGGCGAAAACGCGCCATTGGACTGGAAGGCCGGCAGCGCGGCAATGAACTGCTGCAGCTGCACGTCCGACACGCGGAAGTGCTCGGCCTGCGCCTTGTTGGTGATGAGGCGCTGGTTGATGAGCTGCTCCAGCAGCGCGAAGCGGACCTCGGGCGAGTCGAACATCGCCGGATCGAAGTTGCGCCCGAGTTGCCGGCGCATCTGGTCCTGTTGCTCCCGCATCGACTCGGTGAACTCGGTTTGCGAGATGCCCTTGCCGGAGACGCTGGCCACGTCGGCGTCGGAAGTGCCGCCGCGGAAGTAGTAGTCGACGCCGAAGAACGCGAACGGGACCATCATCATGAACAGGATGATCTGCGCGAAGCGCTTGTGCTTTTGAACCAGATCGAACATGAGCAACCTTCAACGATCAAAAAGGGCGAACCGAGCGTTCGCCCTCAATCCCGTGCCGGACGGGAAATATGGTGATGTCACCTAGTGTCACGTGACGTAACCGCTTGTTTTGCCGGAATTATAGCATCATGCGCCATCAATCCTGCAGCCTGAGCATCGGCGCGGTGCACTGCTTACATTCCGATCAAGTCACGCCAGGGACGACCATGACGACCCAAAGAGCACCTACTCCGCAATCACTGGCATCGAGCTTGACGGCTGTTGCACTGGCTGTGCTCGTGATTGCAGCACCTCGCGCACATGCGGTCGAGATTTTGAAGTTGAAACCTCCCGTGGTGCCACACGCGGTGGTTGCCCACGATGACAAGAAGAAAGCTGCCAGTCACCACAGTGTTCGCTCGCATCCCCCCGACCCGGACGATTCCGATGCCGCTGCCCCCAAAACTGACCCGGAATACGGGACGTGGTCCGTGGTGCCGGGAACCGTGGACAACACCAACTGCGTTGGCTCGTCGGGCGTGGCCCTTCATCCCTCCGGCACATTTGCCTACGTGAGCGGCGGCATCGGGTCGCCCGGCCGACTGTGCGGATTCCAGATCGACGCCGTGACGCGGGCGTTGACCCCAATCAATCCGGGAACCCTGCCGATTGCCACTGGAGCCAATCCAGGCAAAGTCGTCATCGATCCGACCGGCCGCTTTATCTATGTGGCGGGTGGCGGCACCATTGGTGCCGTGTATGCGTATGCGATCGACAGCGTGACGGGCGTGCCCACCCCGCTGGCGGGATCCCCCTTCGCAACCAACGGCGAATTTCCCAATCCGGTCGTCATCGATCGCAGCGGGCGCTTCATGTACGTCGGTCAGAGCGTGGGCAGTTTCAGTGGCTCGACTGCCGTGCTTGCCATCGATTCGACAACGGGCGCGCTGACGCCGATGCCAGGGTCTCCCTTTGCCAGCGTCGCCGATGGCGGAAGAGTAGCTGCGTTGGCACTTTCACCCGATGGTCGTTTTCTATTCACCGGCGGAAGCGGGCTCGGCACCTACACTCTGAACGCCGTCACCGGTGTGCCAACACGCATCGCATTCCGTTACGGCTACTATTTCGGCCTGACGGTGGAACCTACCGGTCGCTTCCTTTACGCGCCCGAGTATTTCGCAAGTGTCGTGCACGGTTTTTCCATCGCCGCCGACGGCGCACTGGCGCAGGTCGGCACATCGCCGGTGATCGGATCCGTGTCGCGTGGCATTGTGAGTGTGGCGGATCTCGTTTATGTCACGTCTGCCGGCACCGACCAGACGTTCGGGTTTCGAATTAACGGGACTACCGGGGCGCTGACGCCGGTGGCCGGTTCGCCTTTCGCAATGCCGGCGCAGCCCAACGCCGTCGCGGTCAGCGTGTATCTGCCGCCGTCCATCAAGGTGGATTCGGGTGACCGGGTCGTGGCCGAGGTGGGCGTGTACGGCGGACAGCCACCCTACAGTTGGTCCCTGGCCAGCGGCACGTTGCCGCCGGGCATGGCACTCAATGGGACCACCGGAATCATCTCGGGGACGGTCAACGCCGCCGGCATCCATCCATTCACCGTGGAGGTGAAGGACAGTCTTGGCGCAACGGTGTCCGCCGCCAAGTCCATCACCGTGGCCGGCAGCGCAACACCCCTACCGGTTTCCGTCGTCGAGTTCTACAACGCGTCGCTGGACCACTACTTCGTCACCTACGTCGCCGACGAAATCGCCAAGCTCGACAACGGCACGTTCAAGGGCTGGGCGCGCACCGGGCTGTCGTTCAGCGCGTACGCGACGGCGGCAAGCAACACGTCGGCGGTCTGTCGCATCTACATCCCGCCGGGCAAGGGAGACGGCCACTTCTTCGGCCGCGATGCGAACGAGTGCAACGGCACGATGACGAAGAACCCGACGTTCATCCTCGAGTCAAGCACGTTCCTCTTCCTCTACCCGCCGTCGCTCGGCAACTGCGCCGCGGGCCAGCTGCCGGTCTACCGCGTGTTCAGCAATCGCGCCGACGCGAATCACCGCTACACCACGTCGCGCGCGGTGCGCGACCAGATGGTGGCCAAGGGCTGGCTCGCCGAAGGCGACGGGCCGGATGTGGTGGTCATGTGTGCGCCGACTTGAACACGCCGCAACCGGCAAGGCGGGATCGACGATTGAAATTCAGGTCGAGCCAGGCCCCTCTACTCCCTCTCCAAAGGTCAATCGTGACAATCCGTCGAAAACGCAACCTGCAGGCGTTGGCTTCCAGATTCGCGGTAGTCGTGTGTTTGGCGGCATTCGGAGGTGCGCCCATCGCCGGTGCGCAAATAGGTTTGTACCAGCTGTTCCTCCTCGATCACGGTTACGGTGACCCATTTGCGCTATTTGCCATTCGCCTGGCGAGCGACGACTACAACAAGCCTACCGGCGCCAAGCAGCTGTCGGGCGAAGGGATCACGACGCTGTTCGCGCCCCCTCCGCCACTGAACAGCGCCAAGGCCGGGACGAACTATGGAGCGCTGACCGCAATCGCGGGAACCGAGAATTCCGTCCACTGCTACGGATCGCGCGGCGTCGCGGTGCACCCCACCGGACGTTACGTCTACTTCAGCGGCGGCATCGGCTCCCCCGGCCGGCTCTGCGGATTTTCGATCGATCCGATGACCGGCGCCTACATTCCATTTCCCGGTACCCCGGTGGCAACGGGGTCGAATCCCAACGCCATGGCGATCGACCCGTCCGGCACGTTCCTGTTCGTCCTCGGGGACATTGACAAAGTCTGGGCCTACACCCTCGATCCCGCGACCGGCGTCGCCACGGCCGTCGCCGGTTCGCCGTTCGCGACCGGCGGCGATAGGGTTTCCATTGCCATCGATCGCGCCGGCCGCTTCGTGTACGTCACCGGCGGCGGCTCGAACGGAACGATTGCCGTGCTGGCGCTCAACCGGACAACCGGCGCGCTGACGCCGATTGCGGGCTCGCCGTTTCCCGTCAGGGGAGCGGGCGGGCTTGCGTTCAACCTCGATGGCCGGTTCCTGTTCACCGGCATCGCGACGTACGCCGTCAACGCGGCCACCGGCATGCTCACGCAGGTGGCCGCGGCGGCCGATCCCATCTACGTCGGCGGAGTGGCGACTGACGCAAACGGACGCTTCCTGTATGTGCTCGACACCTTCAAGTATGTCGTCAATGCGTTCGCGATCGCCGCCAACGGCGTGTTGACGCCGATCGGGTCGCAGCCGGTCGGGATTCCGGATTCGTTGGGACGCGGCACGCGTGGACTCCTCGTCGTGAACGACCTCGTGTACGCCGCGCATACCTATTCGAGTCGCCTCTATGGCTTCCGGATGAATGCGACCACGGGAGCCCTGACCCCCTTGTCGAGCTCGCCGTTCGATGTCGCCTACCAGCCGTCGGCGTTGGCGGCGAGCGGCGCTTTGCCGATTGCGTTCTCGCTGACCGCGGGCGACGAGATTCTCGCGCGATACGGCGTGTACGGCGGACAGCCGCCGTACACGTGGTCGGTTGCCACCGGGACACTGCCACAGGGCCTGTCGCTCAATGCGACCAGCGGCGCGCTGTCGGGGAAGTCGGGAGGTGCCGGCACCTACGATTTCACCGTCCAGGTGGCGGACAGCATCGGCGCCACGGCTGTAGGCGCCAAGTCGATCACCATCACCGGCGGCGTACCCGTTCCCACCCCCGTCACCGTCGTCGAGTTCTACAACGCCGCGCTCGACCACTACTTCATCACCTATGTCGCCGACGAGATCGCGAAGCTCGACAATGGCACCTTCAAGGGTTGGGCGCGCACCGGGTTGTCGTTCAATGCCTGGGCCAGCACGCAAAGCGGCACGTCCGCCGTTTGCCGCATCTACATCCCGCCGGGCAAGGGCGATGGCCACTTCTTCGGCCGCGACACCAACGAGTGCGATGGCACGATGGCCAAGAATCCGACGTTCATCCTCGAATCCAGCACATTCCTGTATCTGTATCCGCCCACGCTGGGCAATTGCGCCACGGGACAGGTGCCGGTCTATCGCGTGTTCAGCAATCGCGCCGATGCCAACCATCGCTACACGACGTCGCGTACCGTGCGCGACCAGATGGTGGCCAAGGGCTGGCTGGCGGAAGGGGACGGCGCGGATACCGTCGTGATGTGCGCGCCGGCGTAGACGACCGCAAAAAAAGGCAAAAAAGGCCAACTCG
>JANNYI010000228.1:0-7010 GCA_031410015.1 Betaproteobacteria bacterium
CGAGAACTTGACGACGAGGAGCTTGCGCTTCTCGTTGCGGTTGATCAGTGACAGTTTGGACATGGCGGGCCGTTTAGTTCTTGAACGGAAAGCGGAACGCGGTGAGCAGCGCACGGGCTTCGGCGTCGTTCTTCGCGGTTGTCGTGATCGAGATGTTCATTCCACGGAGAGCATCGACCTTGTCGTACTCGATTTCCGGGAAGATGATCTGTTCCTTGATGCCGATGTTGTAGTTGCCGCGACCGTCGAACGCCCGGCCGGAGATGCCACGGAAGTCGCGGACGCGCGGCAGTGCGATCGTGACGAAGCGATCGAGGAACTCGTACATCCGTTCCTGGCGCAGCGTGACCATGCAGCCGATCGGGTAGCCTTCGCGGATCTTGAATCCGGCGATGGCCTTGCGGGCCTTGGTGACCACGGGTTTCTGGCCGGCGATCTTCTGCATGTCGGCCACGGCGTTGTCGAGGATCTTCTTGTCGCCGGTGGCCTCGCCCACGCCCATGTTCAGCGTGATCTTGGTCAGGCGCGGCACTTCCATCGGCGACTTGTAGCCGAACTGCTTCATCAGCGCCGGGGCGATTTCCTTGGTGTACTGCTCTTTAAGGCGGGCCATCTCGATATCCTCTAGACCAGCTGCTCGCCGTTGCTCTTGAAGAAGCGGACCTTGCGGCCATCCTCGAGCAGGCGCATGCCGACGCGGTCGGCTTTCTGCGTCACCGGGTTCCAGATCGCGACGTTGGAGACGTCGATCGGCACTTCCATGGTGACGATGCCGCCCGGCTGGTTCTTCATCGGGTTGGGCTTCGTGTGCTTCTTGACGGTGTTGACGCCGCTCACGATCACATGGCGGTCGTCGACGACGCGCGCCACGTCGCCACGCTTGCCCTTGTCGCGGCCGGTGATGACGACGACGCTGTCGCCTTTCCTGATCTTGTTCATCGGGGTCCCCTTACAGAACTTCCGGTGCCAGCGACACGATCTTCATGAAGCGCTCGTTGCGCAGTTCGCGCGTGACGGGCCCGAAGATGCGCGTGCCGATCGGCTCGAGCTTGGCGTTGAGCAGGACGGCGGCATTCTTGTCGAAGCGGATCAGCGCGCCATCGGGACGACGCACACCCTTGCGGGTGCGGACGACGACGGCGTTGTAGATCTCGCCTTTCTTGACGCGTCCGCGCGGGGCAGCATCCTTCACCGAGACCTTGATGACGTCTCCGATGTGGGCATACCGGCGCTTGCTGCCGCCAAGTACCTTGATACACATCACCGAACGCGCGCCCGTGTTGTCGGCGACGTCCAGGACCGATTGCATCTGGATCATTGCTTAACTCTCCAACTTAACCCGCCATCCGCCAGTGCCCGCCGCATGAAGCGACGAGGACGGCGGCCATGAAACATTGCTGCGGCTGGCGGCCAGTTTTGGATCCCGGCGCAGGCGCTATTCCAGGATGGAAAAGCGTCCGGTTGGGACAAGACTTGCCGCGGAAAGCCTGCTTGCTTCGAGGTGCCGATGCTGCGGATCGGGGCTGTTCGTGCTACCCCGCGCGGCACCTGCGTTTTTCCGCGGCGACTACGCAAAGAGGGTAATTATGGCACGAATCGGCCAGACCCGCAATACCCGGTGGTGATCAGACCACCTGGGCCCGCTCGAGGATGTTGGAAACGCGCCACGCCTTGGTCTTCGACAGCTTGCGGGTAGCGGCGATTTCAACCAGGTCGCCCACCTTGCACTCGTTGTTCTCGTCGTGTGCGTGGTGCTTGGCCGACTTCATGACGATCTTGCCGTAGAGCGCGTGCTTGACCCGCCGCTCGACCAGCACCGTGACCGTCTTGTCCATCTTGTCGCTCACGACGCGACCCGTCAGCGTCTGGACCAGGACTTTCCTGGCCGGCGCCGCGACCGGCGCGTCGACTTGTTGTTCCGTCATGATGCCTGCTCCGCTCTCTGGCCGATCAGCGTGCGCACGCGCGCGATGCCGCGGCGAACCGTCTTCAATTTGGAGTTGTCCGTCAGCTGCTGCGTGGCAGCCTGCATGCGCAGGCCGAATTGCTCACGCAACAAGGCTTCGAGCTCCGTCTGCAGCTCCGCCGGCGTCTTGCCGACCAGGGCCTTCTTCGTCTCGGATTTCTTCATCATCGTTCCTTAGCCGCCGATCAGGCGGTGCACGAACGTCGTGCGGATGGGCAGCTTGGCCGAGGCGAGCGCGAACGCTTCCCGGGCCAGCGACTCTTCGACGCCGTCCATTTCGTAGAGCACCTTGCCGGGAACAATTTCAGCCACGTAGTACTCGGGGCTGCCCTTGCCGTTGCCCATGCGGACTTCGGCCGGCTTCTTCGAGACGGGCTTGTCCGGAAAGATGCGGATCCAGATGCGGCCACCACGCTTGATGTGACGCGTCATGGCGCGGCGGGCGGCCTCGATCTGGCGCGCCGTGAGGCGGCCGCGACCGATGGCCTTCAAGCCGAACTCGCCGAAGCTGACCTTGTTGCCGACGGTCGCCACGCCCTTGTTGCGGCCCTTCTGTTCCTTGCGGTACTTCCTTCTAGCTGGCTGCAGCATTCTTCGCTCCTGGCGGCGGTGTACGGCGCGGCGGACGCTTGGTCGCGTCCGGCGCCGGTGCCGGCGCCTGAACCGGTTCGGCGCCGTGCGCCAACCGTTCACCCTTGAATACCCAGACCTTGATACCGATCACGCCGTACGTCGTGCGTGCTTCGGAAAAGCCGTAGTCGATGTCGGCGCGCAGCGTATGCAACGGCACGCGGCCCTCGCGATACCACTCCCGACGGGCGATTTCCGCACCGTTCAGGCGGCCCGACGACATCACCTTGATGCCTTGCGCGCCCAGGCGCATCGCGTTCTGCATCGCCCGCTTCATGGCGCGACGGAACATGATCCGCTTCTCGAGCTGCTGCGCGATCGAGTCGGCGATGAGTTGCGCGTCGACCTCGGGCTTGCGGATTTCCTCGATATTGAGGCCCACTTCACCGCCCATCATCTTGCGCAGGTCGGTGCGAAGCGTCTCGATATCCTCGCCCTTCTTGCCGATGACAACGCCGGGACGCGCGCTGTGGATCGTGATGCGGGCATTCTTGGCAGGACGCTCGATCGTGATCTTGGAGACCGAGGCGTGCGACAGCTTCTTGCCGAGGTATTCGCGAATCCGAATGTCCTGGGCGAGCGTGGGCGCGAAGTTCTTGCTGTTCGCGAACCACTTCGAACCCCAGTTCCGCGTGACGGAAAGGCGGAATCCGGTCGGATGTATTTTTTGACCCATGACCTGTGGCTTCCTTAGTTTCCGTCGCCGACGGCGACGTGGATATGGCAGCTTTGCTTGCCGATGATATTGCCGCGGCCCTTCGCGCGAGCGGTGGTCCGCTTGAGCGTGGTGCCCTTGTCGATGTACACCGTCACGACCTTCAGCTCGTCGATGTCGGCGCCGTCGTTGTGCTCGGCGTTGGCGATCGCGGACTCCAGGACCTTCTTGATGATCTTGGCGCCCTTCTTCGGGCTGAAGGTGAGAAGCGACAGCGCGCGATCGACCGGCAGACCGCGGATCTGGTCGGCGACGAGCCGGCCCTTCTGGGCCGACAGGCGTACGCCTTTCAACGTTGCAGTAGTTTCCATCATCGGCTCCTTACTTCTTCCGCGGCGCCGCGGGTGCCGCCACCTTCTTGTCGGCCGCGTGGCCTTTGAAGGTGCGCGTCAGCGCGAATTCGCCGAGCTTGTGACCGACCATGTTTTCCGAAACATAAACGGGGATGTGCGCCTTGCCGTTGTGCACGGCGATCGTCAGGCCGACGAAATCCGGCGTGACGGTCGAGCGGCGCGACCAGGTCTTGATCGGCTTCTTGTCGTTGATCGCGCGCGCCTTTTCCACCTTGGCCATCAGGTGCTGGTCGACGAACGGACCTTTTTTCAGTGAACGTGACATGTTTGCTTATCCCTTGGTCGCGTGGCGACGGCGCACGATCATGTGGTCCGTGCGCTTGTTACTGCGCGTCTTGTAACCCTTGGTCGGCGTGCCCCACGGCGAGACCGGATGGCCGCCGCCGTTGGAACGTCCACCGTGCGGGTGATCGACCGGGTTCATCGAAATGCCGCGCACCGTCGGCCGGATGCCGCGCCAGCGATTGGCGCCGGCCTTGCCGATCGAACGCAGGTTGTGCTCTTCGTTGCCCACTTCGCCGATGACGGCGCGGCAGTCGACGTGCACCTTGCGGATTTCGCCCGAGCGCAACCGCAGCTGCGCGAAGATGCCTTCACGCGCCAGCAACTGCACCGAGGCACCGGCCGCACGCGCGATCTGCGCGCCCTTGCCCGGCTGCATCTCGATGCAATGCACCGTGGTGCCCACCGGGATGTTGCGCAGCGGCAGGCAGTTGCCCGGCTTGATGCCGGCGTCGATGCCCGACAGGAGCTGCGCACCCACCGCCACGCCGCGCGGCGCGATGATGTAGCGACGCTCGCCGTCCGCGTACAGCAGCAACGCGATGTTGGCGCTGCGGTTGGGGTCGTATTCCAGACGCTCGACCTTGGCCGGAATGCCGTCCTTGCCGCGCTTGAAGTCGACGATGCGGTAGTGCTGCTTGTGCCCGCCGCCCTTGTGGCGAATGGTGATGTGACCGTTGTTGTTGCGGCCCGAACCACGCTTCTGCGGTTCGACCAGCGACGCGATCGGCGCACCCTTGTGCAGGTCCTTGTTGACGACCTTGACCATCGCCCGGCGGCCGGGGGAGGTCGGCTTTACTTTGACGAGCGCCATGTCAGGCCTCCGCCGCGAAGTTGATTTCCTGGCCCGGCTTCAGGCACACGTAGGCCTTCTTCCAGTTGCTGCGACGGCCCATGAAACGGCCGAAGCGCTTTTCCTTGCCCTTGACGACCAAGACCTGGACGCTGTCCACCTGCACCTTGAACATCAGTTCGACCGCGGCCTTGATTTCGGGCTTGGTCGCGTCGGGGGCGACGCGGAAGATCACCTGCTCGTGCTTGTCGGCGACGTACGTGCCCTTCTCGGACACGATCGGCGCCAGCAGCAGCGTCATCAGGCGCTCGTTGCTGTGCTTCTTGACATTGCTGGCGTAGTGCTTCATCCCAGCATCTCCTCGAATTGCGTGACCGCGCCGCGCGTGACGAGCACGTTCTTGAAGCGCACGAGGCTCACCGGATCCACTTCCCGGGTTTCGAGCACGAGCACGTTCGTGAGGTTGCGCGACGACAGGTACGTGTTGTCGTCCAGATTGTCGGTGACGATCAGGACGGTGCCGGTGAGTCCGAAGCCCTTGACCAGCTGCGCGAACGCCTTGGTCTTGGGGGAATCGACGGCCAGGTTTTCGATCACCAGCAGGCGATCCTCGCGGACCAGTTGCGACAGCAGCGACGTGAGGCCTGCGCGATACATCTTGCGATTGACCTTCTGCGAGAAGTTCTCGTCAGGCATCGACGGGAAGATCTTGCCGCCGCCACGCCACAGCGGGCTGTTGGCCTGGCCCGCGCGAGCGCGACCCGTGCCCTTTTGCGCCCAGGGCTTCTTGTGCGACTTGTTGATGTCGGCACGGCCCTTCTGCGCGCGCGTGCCCTGGCGGCCATTGGCCTGATAGGCAATGACCAGCTGGTGGATCAGCGCTTCGTTATATTCGCGACCGAACAGGGCGTCGGATCCCGACACCGTGGCGGTCTTGTCGCCATTGCCGGAAAGAAGTTTCAGGTCCATGTTCAGGCCCCCTTCTTCAGCGGCGTCTTGACCGACGGCAGCACGACGATGTGACCACCGTCCGCGCCCGGCACGCAACCCTTGACCAGCAGCAGGCCGCGGGCGGTGTCCACACGGACGACCGACAGGAGCTGCGTGGTGCGGGTGACGTTGCCATGCTGGCCCGCCATGCGCTTGCCCGGAAACACGCGGCCCGGATCCTGCGCCATGCCGATGGAGCCCGGCGTGTTATGCGAGCGCGAGTTGCCGTGCGATGCGCGGTTCGAGCTGAAGTGGTGACGACGGATCACGCCCGTGAAGCCGCGACCCTTGGTGGTGCCCGTCACATCGACCAATTGACCCACGGTGAACGTGTCAACGCCGACGACGTCACCCGCCTTGAACTTGGCGAGCTCGTCTTCCTTGACCGTGAATTCCTTGAGCACCACGCCCGACTCCACACCCGCCTTGGCGAGGTGGCCCGCCACCGGCTTGGTCACGCGCGAGGCGCGACGCTTGCCGTAGGTGACCTGCACGGCGGAGTAGCCGTCGGTCTCGGGTGTCTTGATCTGCGTGACGCGGTTGTTCGCGACATCGAGCACCGTCACCGGGATGGCTGCGCCATCGTCGGTGAAGACCCGTGTCATGCCGACTTTGCGGCCGACCAGTCCGAGAGACATTTCGAGTTTTCCTTTCAACGCCACCGATTACGATTGACCGGCGACTAAAGTTTGGACAACGACTGCTTGTTCAACTTCCCTGCCCGCGGCAAACGCCGCGGCGAATCCAATACCGCTTACTGCAGCTTGATCTCGACATCGACACCCGCCGGCAGATCGAGCTTCATCAACTGGTCCACGGTCTTGTCGGTGGGGTCGATGATGTCCATCAGCCGCAGGTGCGTGCGGATTTCGAATTGATCGCGCGACGTCTTGTTGACGTGCGGCGAACGCAGCACGTCGAAACGCTCGATCTTGGTCGGCAGCGGCACGGGACCCTTGACGACGGCGCCAGAGCGCTTGGCCGTCTCGACGATTTCCTGTGCCGACTGGTCGATCAACTTGTAATCGAAGGCCTTCAGACGGATGCGGATGCGTTGGTTGTTCATGACTACCTCATGCGGTCGAAAGTGGAATTGCGCTTTCGTCCGGTTGAATGACTTGTTGGCCTTGTTACTTCAATACCTTGGCGACGACGCCGGCACCGACGGTACGGCCGCCTTCGCGAATCGCGAAGCGCAGGCCCTCTTCCATCGCGATCGGCTGGATCAGCGTCACCGTCATCCCGATGTTGTCCCCCGGCATCACCATCTCCGTGCCTTCC
>JANNYI010000229.1:0-1848 GCA_031410015.1 Betaproteobacteria bacterium
GGCGTGCGCAGGGGCTCGGCGTAGGACTCCGGCATCTCCAGATGCTGCAGGCCGATGACCCGCTGCCGCCGCGTCTGCGACTTGACGTGCAGGAAGCGCTCGAGTTCCAGCAGCGCCCGGCGATAGGATTCGCGCTTGAACTCGATCACGGATTCCAGCGGAATCCAGTAGTCGTGCCAGCGCCACGCATCGAACTCCGGATGGTCGGAGGCGCGCAGCCGCACATCGTTGTCCCGCCCGACCAGGCGCAACAGATACCAGATCTGTTTCTGGCCACGGTAGCTGCCGCGCCATTCGCGCTTGATCCAGTGCTGCGGAACGTCGTACCTCAGCCATTCGCGCGTACGACCAAGAACCTTGACGTGCTGGCCTTCGAGTCCGACCTCCTCGTGCAACTCCCGGTACATCGCCTGTTCGGGCGTTTCACCTGAGTTGATGCCACCTTGCGGAAATTGCCACGAGTGTTCGCGGATCCTCTTGCCCCAAAAAACCTGGTTCCTGCCGTTGACGATGACGATGGCGACGTTCGGGCGATAGCCGTCACGGTCCAGCATCGTTGTGCACCCTGATGCAATGTAGTTGGATCGATTGTTGCACAGGAGCCGGGATGCTGCCAAGCCGGATGCCCGCGTCCACCCTCAACGCGGTGGCGGCAGCGACTCGACGGGGGTGACGGCCAGCGCCAGCGTGCGATCGCGCCGCAGCACCGTCAGCACCAGCGTGCGCGCGATGGCGCCCACGGCCAGCGCGCGGTGCAGCGCGTCCATGTCGGGCACCGGCACGCCGTCGATGGCCACGATCACGTCGCCGCGCTGCAGCCCGCCCTGCGCAGCGGGCGAGCCCTTCTCGACCGTGTCCACGCGCACGCCGGAATCGCGCGGCAGTTCGAAGTGGCGCACGATGCGCCGCGGCAGGGCGAAGGTCTGGCCGCCCATGCCCAGCCGCGCGCGGCGCACCCGCCCATCGCGGATCAGTGCTGCGGCCACGTGCTCGGCCGTGGACGCCGCGATCGCGAAGCACAGGCCCTGTGCCGCGCGGATCACCGCGGTGTTGACGCCGATCACGGCGCCGCGCGCATCCACCAGCGGCCCGCCCGAGTTGCCCGGATTGAGCGAGGCGTCGGTCTGCAGCACGTTGTCGAGCAGGCGCCCGGTCTGCGCGCGCATCGAACGCCCCAGCGCGCTGACGATGCCGGCGGTGACCGTGTGCTGGAAGCCGAGCGGGCTGCCGATCGCGATGGCCACCTGCCCGACGCGCAGCGTTGACGAATCGCCGAAGCGGCTCCACGCGAGATCGTTCGCCGCCACTTGCAGCACCGCGATGTCGGAGTCCGGGTCGTCGCCCACGACCTGCGCGGTGGCGATGCGACCATCCGCCAGCGTGACTTCCAGCGCCCTGGCGCCGGCGATCACATGGCTGTTGGTGACGAGATAGCCGTCCGGCGTGATCAGGAAGCCGGAACCGGACCCCTCCGCCCCGCCGCCGCGCTCGACCCGCACATGGGCCACGGCAGGCGCCACCGCCTCGACGGCGCTGGCCACGGCGTGCGAATACGCGTCGAGCAGCGCCGCATCCGGGTGGGGGACCGGCGCCGCGGGCGCGGGCCGGGGAGAATCGAGGGGCATTGGCGGCAGATGGCGCTGCCTGGCCCCGGTTTCAACCCCGTGGGTCAGGTGGCCGGCACCGGCAGCGCCGGCAGGATGGCGCCGCTGACCTCGCCGAAGCCCACGCGGTAGCCATCGCCCTGGCACCAACCGCGCAACGTGACTTGGTCGCCGTCCTCCAGGAACGTGCGCGTGCCGCCTGCCACCGCCAGCGGCGTCGTACCGTTCCACGTGATCTCGAGCA
>JANNYI010000230.1:0-3664 GCA_031410015.1 Betaproteobacteria bacterium
GGTTGACCACCGCGCAGGCCGTCAGCACGACCAGCGTGATGCCGCCCGCCCGCAGCATGCTGACGCGCGCCGACAGGCCGACCGTCGTGAAAAACACCGTCAGCAGCAGGTCGCGGGACGTGAGGTCGAAGGTCAGCGTGATGCCACCGGCGACCTGGACCAGCGTGAGCACGATCGATGCGATGAGCCCGCCGGTGACCGGTTCGGGAATGCTGTTCCGGCGCAGCCACGGCACGGCGCCATTGACGTAGCGTCCCGTGTAGAGCACGAGGATGGCAAGGATCAGCGTATGGCTGCCGTCGAAGTTCATCGGGAATGTCGAAGGTCGGGGCGGGCTCGGAGTGTAGCGCGGGAGCCGGGACCGGCGCATGCTTCAGCGTCGGCCGTTGGCAAGCGTGGCCGGCCGCGCGAAAATCCCGACGTTTCCCCCCACCGACACGCCCATGCGCCGTAAACCTTCCCTCGTCCGCCGGCTCGGTCTGCTGCTGCTTGCCGGCATCGCGCTCCCGGCCTGCGCGCTGACGCTGCTGACCGAGGAAAATCCCCCGTTCAACTACACCGAGAACGGCAAGCTCACCGGCCTCGTCACCGAGTTGGTGCAGGAGACGATGAAGCGCGCGAACGTGCCCTACACGGTGGAAGTGCTGCCGTGGACCCGGGCCTACATGCGCACGCAGTCGGAAAAGGACACCTGCCTCTTCGCGACGGCGCGGCTCGAGAATCGCGAGAAGCTCTTTACCTGGGTGGGCCCCTTTGCCAGCAACCTGTGGGGGGTCTATGGTCGCGGCGATTTTTCCGGCAGTGTCCGCCTGCTGGTCGATCTGAAGCCCTTCCGCATCGGCGGCGTGATCAGCGACGCGAAGGTCGAGTACCTGAAGGAAAACGGGGTGACCAACATCCGCCAGGCGCTGGAGGATCGCGTCAATCCGCCGCGGCTCTTCCTGCCGGCCGAGGACCCGAACCGCATCGACCTGTGGGTGACGGGCTTCTTCGGCGCGCGCGAGGTCGCCAGGGCGGCCAAGGTCACCGACATCAAGCTCGTGTACGTCGTGCGCGACATTCCGCTCTACCTCGCCTGCAGCCCGCAGACGGCGCCCACCACGCTCAAGGCGCTGGCGGATGCGCTGGAAAAGGTGCGCGCCGACGGCCTGCCCGCGCGCCTGGCGGCGAGCTACGAGAAGAAGTTTGTCCAGTAGCGGCGCGTGGCTTCGGCACGGCCTTGGCGCGTGGGGATTGGCGGCGCTGGCATCGTCGCGACGGTTGGCCCCCGAGGTGGTGCTGTCGCGCGAGGACATGCCGGCGTTCTTCGCGGCCACCGCGCAGCAGGAAGACGGGCGCCGCCTCTCCGAGCATTTCGACGCGGATGCAATGGAGCGGCTGCGCGTCGCCATCGGTCCTTCGGCGCCGCCGGCTGCCGCGCTCGATCACCTGAAGCCCTGGGTGGTCTGGCTGATGCTGGACCGGGGCGGAACGATCTCCACCGCGCCCAGTCTCGACGAATTGCTGATCGTCGAGGCGCGGGCGCGCCGCATGACCGTATTCGGCCTGGAGCTGCCCGAAGAGCAGGTGGCGTCGCTGGATGCGCTGCCCCGGGCCACGCAGGTCGCCCTGCTGCGCTGGGCCGTGGCCAGCCGTCATCGCGTCGATGCGGATCGCGAAGCGATGATCGAGGCCTGGCTGGCGCGCGACCTGGGCCGGCTCGCGGCGTTGGCCGAGGCGCCGGCGAAGGCGGACGTCACGCTCGCACCGCACCTGCGGGAAGTGTCGAAGCATCTGGTGGAAAACCGCAACATCGTGATGGCGCACCGGTTGTTCCTGCCGCTGCGCGACGGGCACGTATTCGTGGCGGTCGGCGCGTTGCACCTGGTCGGCCCCGGAAGCCTGCTGGCGCTGATCCGCACGCAGGGGTATCGCGTGCCCCGCGTCTACTGAACCAGCCGCGCCGGCGCCCTGCGGCAAAATGGCGCGTGTGACGGAGTAGAATGGCGTTGGAGGGTGAGCGTCGAATCAGCGACGCGCCCGCCGCAACCTCGCATGAACGATACCAACGTCTCCTTAGCCGACCTGCGCACCGACTACAAGCGGGCCGCGCTCGACGAGCGCGACGTCCACCGCGATCCGTTCGTCCAGTTCCGCCTCTGGTTCGACGCCGCCGTGGCCGCCAAGGTGCCCGAGCCCAACGCGATGACGCTTGCCACCGTCGATGCCGACGGCCGGCCCGCGGCGCGCATCGTGCTGCTGAAGGACGCCGACGCGAACGGGTTCACCTTCTTCACCAATTACCTGAGTCGCAAGGGTCGCGAACTCGCCGCGCGACCCGCCGCGGCGCTCCTCTTCTTCTGGCCCGAACTGGAGCGGCAGATCCGCATCGAAGGCGGGATCACGCAGGTCGATACCGTGGTCGCCGACACCTATTTCGCGAGCCGGCCGCGCCTGTCGCGCATCGGCGCGTGGGCGTCGCCGCAGAGCGAAGCGCTGCCCGATCGCGCCGCGCTCGAGGCGCGGTTCGCGGAGGCCGAAGCGCGCTTCCCGGGCGAGGTGGTCGCGCGGCCGCCGCACTGGGGCGGCTATCGGCTGACGCCGGACAGCTTCGAATTCTGGCAGGGCCGCCGGTCGCGCCTGCACGACCGGATCGAGTTTCGCCGCAACGGCACGGAGTGGAGCATCGGGCGCCTGGCGCCATGAGCCCGCAGCGCGCAGGCAATCGTTCCACCCCATGGCCCGCAGGCAGGCGTGTACTGGATAAGCGCATGGGCAGTACGCGGTGACCTGGCTGCGCGGCGCCAATCCGAACCTGATCGCGCTGATCGCGCTGGGGATCGCCAACCACACCGTGCTGGCGGGCAACCGCGTCGTGGTTTCACTGTACGCGCTGCACCTCGGGGCGTCGACCGCGATTGTCGGCGTACTGCTCGCGCTGTACGCACTCCTGCCGATGTTCACCGCGGTTGCCGCCGGGCGCCTGTCCGATCGCATCGGCGTGCGCCGGCCGATGCTCGTTGGCTCGGTGGCGCTCGCCATCGGTGCCGGCCTGCCCGCCCTGGTGCCGGGCCTGGCCGCGCTCTTCGCCAGCGCCACGATCGTCGGCGTGTCGTTCATGCTGTTTCAGGTGGCGGTGCAGAATGCCACCGGGGAGATGGGCAGCCCGACAGAACGCGCGCACAACTTCAGCCTGCTGGCGCTCGGCTATTCGGTGTCCGGATTCATGGGGCCGCTGATCAGCGGCTTCACGATCGATCATGGCAGCTATGCGCTGGCGTTCGCCGTGCTGGCGCTGGTGCCGCTGGTGCCGGTGGCCATCCTCGGCACCGGGAAGCTCGCGCTGCCCGGGCCGCATCCGGCGCGACCCGCCAAACCCGTGGGCGGCGCGCTGACCCTGCTGCTGCATCGCAAGCTGCGCCGCGTGTTCTTCGTCAACGTGCTGATGGCGATGGGCTGGGACCTGCACATGATCGTGATCCCGATCTACGGCGCGAGCCTTCGCCTGTCCGCGTCGGAGATCGGCATGGTCCTCGCCGCCTTCGCCGCGGCCACCTTCATCGTCCGGTTCTCGATGCGCTGGATCGTGCGGCGCTTCACCGAGCACCAGGTGCTGACGATCGCACTCATCACCGCGGGCATGGTCTACCTGCTGTTTCCGTTCTCGACCACCGCGCCCACGCTG
>JANNYI010000231.1:0-19201 GCA_031410015.1 Betaproteobacteria bacterium
GCCGGCATGGGGCTCGACCTCACGATCTTCGCGATCCACATCATGGGCGCGTCGTCCATCATGGGCTCGATCAACATCATCACCACCATCCTCAACATGCGCGCGCCCGGCATGACGCTCATGAAGATGCCGATGTTCGTCTGGACCTGGCTCATCACCGCCTACCTGCTGATCGCCGTGATGCCGGTGCTGGCCGGCGCGGTCACGATGCTGCTCACCGACCGCCATTTCGGCACCACGTTCTTCAATGCGGCCGGCGGCGGCGACCCGGTGCTTTTCCAGCACGTGTTCTGGTTCTTCGGGCACCCCGAGGTCTACATCATGATCCTGCCGTCGTTCGGGATCATCTCCGAGATCATCCCCACGTTTGCGCGCAAGCCGCTCTTCGGCTACGCGTCGATGGTGTACGCGGTGGCCAGCATCGCCATCCTGTCGTTCATCGTCTGGGCGCACCACATGTTCACGGTCGGCATGCCGGCTGCCGGACTGCTGTTCTTCATGTACGCGACGATGCTGATCGCGGTGCCCACGGGCGTGAAGGTGTTCAACTGGCTCGCCACGATGTGGCGCGGCTCGATGACCTTCGAGACGCCGATGCTGTTTGCCGTGGGCTTCCTGTTCCTGTTCACGATGGGCGGCTTCACCGGCCTCGTGCTGGCGCTGACCCCGATCGACATCCAGCTGCAGGACACGTATTACGTGGTCGCGCACTTCCACTACGTGCTGGTCGCGGGCTCGCTGTTCGCGTTCTTCGCCGGCGCCTACTACTGGCTGCCGAAGTGGACCGGCACGATGTACAACGAAAAGCTCGGCCAGTGGCATTTCTGGGCGTCGATGGTCTTCTTCAACATCACGTTCTTCCCGATGCACTTCCTGGGCGTGGCCGGCATGCCGCGGCGCATTCCCGACTATGCGCTGCAGTTTGCCGACTGGAACATGATCGCGTCGATCGGCGCGTTCGGCTTCGGCGCGTCGCAGCTCATCTTCGTCTACGTGCTGGCCAAGTGCATCACGCATGCGGGCGCCAAGGCGCCGGCCAAGCCGTGGGAAGGTGCCGAGACGCTGGAGTGGACGCTGCCGTCCCCGCCGCCGTACCACAGCTTCGAAACGCCGCCGGTCGTCCGCTAGGGCCGAGTCGTCACCATGGCATCCGACAGCAGCATGCACGCCACCCAGCGCCGCGCCAACATCCGCACGGCGCTGGTGCTCGCGTCGATTGCGATCGCGTTCTTCATCGGCATCCTGGCCACCCGGTTCATCGGCGACGGCCAGGACGGCATCACGGTGCTGGGCGCGGCGGTGATGTTCTTCCTCGTCATCGCGATCGGCCGGAACCTGCGCAAATGAACGCGCGGCAGTCACCGTCAACGGAGAAGGCCGCGGCGACGGCGCTGGCCGGCGAGCGCACCCGCGCCAACCGCACGCTGCTCACGCGGCTCCTGGTCGTGGCGGTGGCGATGTTCGGCTTCGGCTATGCGCTGGTGCCGTTCTACGACCAGATCTGCGAGGCCACCGGCCTGCGCAACCTGCTGCAGCCCGACGTGGTCGCCAATTCGCAGGTCGATGCCACCCGCACCGTGCGCATCGAGTTCGACTCCAACGTGCGCAACCTGCCCTGGACCTTCAAGCCGGTTGCGCCCACGGCCGATGTGCACCCGGGGCAGTTGCAGCAGATCGTATACTCGGTTTCCAACAACACCAACCGCGCCATCACCGGCCAGGCCATTCCGAGCTACGGCCCGCAGCACGCGGCCCGCTATTTCCAGAAGCTCGAATGCTTCTGCTTTGCGAAGCAGACGCTGCAGCCGGGCGAGACGCGGCAGATGCCGGTGGTATTCGTGATCGACCCGAAGATTCCGGACGATTTGAAGACAATCACGCTGTCCTACACGTTCTTCGAAGTCGAGGGCGCGGACGCAGGCAACATGGGGAACGCGGACGACCGGCTGGCGCCGGTGCGGCCGCGGGCATAAGAGCATGACGACGAGGAGTGATTCATGAGCGCAGCCGCCGACGGCATCAAGCCGTATTACTACGTTCCGCAGCCTTCGCACTGGCCGATCACCGGCTCGATTGCGTTGTTGCTGATGGGTTCCGGGGCCGCCTTCTGGTTCAACGGCTTCCCGGCCGGACCGTGGATGACGGGGCTCGGCGGGGCCATCCTGATCTACATGTTGTTCGGCTGGTTCGGCACGGTCATCCGCGAATCGGAAGGTCGCCTCTACAACGCCAAGGTGGATCTCTCGTTCCGCTGGAGCATGAGCTGGTTCATCTTCTCCGAGGTGATGTTCTTCGCGGCGTTCTTCGGCGCGCTGTTCTACATCCGCAACCTCTCGGTGCCCGACCTCGGCAGCATCGAGTCCAAGCTGCTGTGGCCCAACTTCGCCGCGCAGTGGCCCACCGACGGCCCCTACGAAAGCACCAAGTTCACGCCGATGGGTGCGTTCGGCATTCCTCTGATCAACACGATCATCCTGCTGACGTCCGGCATCACGCTGACGATCGCACACCATGGCCTCAAGGCCAATCATCGCGGCGTGCTGAAGCTGTGGCTGTTCCTGACGATCCTGCTGGGCTTCCTGTTCGTCGGCTTCCAGGCCTACGAATACATGCACGCCTATGGCGAGATGAACCTGAAGCTCTCCACCGGCGTCTACGGCTCGACGTTCTACATGCTCACCGGTTTCCACGGCGCGCATGTCACCATCGGCGCCACGATGCTGCTGGTGATGCTGTACCGGGTGATGCGCGGCGACTTCACCGCCGATCACCACTTCGGCTTCGAGGCCACCGCCTGGTACTGGCATTTTGTCGACGTCGTGTGGCTGCTGCTGTTCGTGCTGGTGTACTGGCTGCTCTGAACGGCATTTGCCGCGACGACAACGGCCGCGCGGCGTTCCGCGCGGCCGTTGTCTTTGTAGACCCGGGACAGCGGGGTTGCGCGGGAACTAACGGCCGATCCAGCCCATCCAGTAGGACAGGAGCAGGAACCCAATGAGCCCCACCGAAAGCGCCACGCGAATGGTCAGCGCCCACACCATGCGCTTGCCGCGCCCGGTGTCCGAGTACAGGAAGTAAAGTGCTGCGAACAGCGCGACGAGAATCGCGACCAGCACCGCAACGACGACGATTTTCATGGCAGCCTGGATAATTTTCGGATCACATCGTGCAGTGTAGTGAATTCGGCGCGCATCTGCCCTTCAACCCAATGGACATTCCGACCGCGGTCCCCACCACCACGACTTCGCGCCGGCTGCGCCCGGCAGCGCTGCCGACGATCGCTGCCGTGCTCGCGATCGCGCTGTTCGTCGTGGCGGGCAACTGGCAGCGCGGGCGCATGGAGCAGAAGCAGGCGCTGCGCGCCCAGCTCGACGCGGCGGCAATGGCGCCGCCGGTGGCGTTGCCCGACGCCACCACGTGGGTCGACTGGCGGTATCGTCCGGTCGCGCTGACGGGCCGCTTCGATGTGGACCGGCAGATCCTGATCGACAACAAGGTGGAGGCCGGGCGCGTTGGCTATCACGTGGTGACCCCGCTGCTGCTCGATGATGGCCGCGCGGTGCTGGTGGACCGTGGCTTTGCCGCCGCCGGTCTCACGCGCGACATCCTGCCGCAGGTGCCGCCGCCAGCCGGTGTCGTGACGGTGCGCGGACGCATCAACATTCCGCCGGCCGGCTATGTCGAGCTGCAGCGCGCGGCGGCGCAGGGGCCGGTATGGCAGAACCTCGATCCGCTGCGCTTCGGGCAGGTCAGCGGGCTTGCGGTGCCGCCGGTGGTGATCGAGCAGACGGACGCGCTGGGTCCCGACGATCGCCTGGCGCGGCAGTGGCCCGCGCCGGATCTCGGCATCGAGAAGCACCGCATCTACATGGTGCAGTGGTTTGCCTTTGCGCTGATGGCAGCTGGCCTGTGGCTGTGGTTCACGTTGCGGCGGCCACGATGAGCGAGCAAACCGTGACGCCGGCCGTGCGCAAGAACCGGCGGATGATGTACCTGATCGCGCTGATTGCCGCTGCGCCGGCGGTGGCGTCCTACTCGATCTACTATTTCTTTCCGCCGGACAAGCGCGCGAATTACGGCGAGCTGCTGCCCACCCGGCCCGCGCCGGCGCTGAACGGAACCGCCGCGGATGGCGCGCCGTTCGCGTTCGGCTCGCTCGCCGGCAAATGGGTGCTGGCGATGACCGCGCCGTCGGCGTGCAACGCAAGCTGCGTGCAGGCCCTCTACGCCACGCGCCAGGCACGCACGATCCAGGGCCGCGAGATGGAGCGCGTGGTGCGGGTCTGGTTCGTCACCGACGACGGTCCCGTCGACAGCGCGCTCCTGGCCCAGCACCCTGGCCTCTTGGTCGTGCGCGCGGGTCCGGCCGGCTGGTCGGGCTGGGACGTTGGGGCCGACCGGATCGTGCTGCTCGATCCGCTGCAGAACCTGGTGCTGGCGTATCCGCGCGACCCCGACATCAAGGCGCTGGCCAAGGATCTGACGCGCGTGCTCAAGGCCTCCCGGATCGGCTAGGGCCGGTGTAAAATAACAGGCTGTCCGATGTTCCCGAAAAATTCCCCCCCGTCATGACCGCCCTGGCACTTGCCGAAAGTCGATTCCGTCAGTTCTTCGCGCTGACGAAGCCGCGCGTCGTGTCGCTGATCGTGTTCTGCGCGGTCATCGGGATGTTTCTCGCCGTGCCGGGCCTGCCGCCTGCGGGCATCGTGTTCGCGGCCACGCTGGGCATTGCCCTGGTGGCCGGTGCCGCCGCGGCCATCAACTGCCTGGTCGAGCAGAAGATCGATTCGGTGATGCAGCGCACGCGCGGCCGCCCGCTGCCGCGCGGCGAACTCACGTCGGCGCAGACGCTGGTGTTCGCCAGCTTCGTCGGCGGCGCCGGGCTGTGGATCCTCTACCGCTACGTCAACCCCCTCACCATGTGGCTCACGCTGGCCACGTTCGTCGGCTATGCGGTGATCTACACGGTGCTGCTCAAGCCCGCCACGCCGCAGAACATCGTGATCGGCGGCGCCTCCGGCGCGATGCCGCCGGTGCTGGGCTGGGCGGCGGTGGCCAACGAGGTCGCGCCGGAAGCACTTTTGCTGTTCCTGATCATCTTCATCTGGACCCCGCCGCACTTCTGGGCGCTGGCGCTGTACCGCACGCAGGACTATGCGAAGGCCGGGCTGCCCATGCTGCCGGTCACCCACGGCTCGCTCTATACGCGACTGCAGATCGTGCTCTACACGTTCGCGCTGGTGGCGGCGTCGCTGCTTCCCTGCGCCATCCGGATGAGCGGACTCCTTTACTTCGTCGCGGCGCTGGTGCTCGGCGTGGTCTTCCTGGTCTACGCGTTCCGGCTCTACTTCCGGTACAGCGATGATCTGGCGCGCGCCACGTTCCGCTACTCGATCGTGTACCTCGCCGCGATCTTCTCCGCACTCCTCGTCGACCACTACTGGCAGTGATCCGGCGCTGCCTCGCCGCCATCGTCGCGGTTGCGCTCGCGGCATTGACGCTCGGGTGTTCGCCCGATGCGCCCAAGTTCAAGGCTTCCGACGTCACCGGCGCGAGCTTCGGTCGCGATTTCGCGCTGAACGACGCCACGGGCAAGGCCCGCACGCTGGCCGATTTTCGCGGCAAGGCCGTCGTGATCTTCTTCGGCTACACCCAGTGCCCGGATGTCTGTCCGACCACATTGGCCGCGCTGGCCGAGGCGATGAAGCAACTGGGCCCCGATGCCGACCGCGTGCAGGTGCTCTTCGTCACCATCGACCCGGCGCGCGATACGCCTGCGCTGCTAGGCCAGTACGTGCCTGCGTTCGATCCGCGCTTTCTCGGTCTTTACGGCGACGACGAGGCCACGCAGAAGGTGGCGCGCGAATTCAAGATCATCTACCAGAAGCAGCCAGGGTCAACACCGGATACCTACACGATGGACCATTCGGCTGGCACCTACATCTTCGATCCGCAGGGGCGCCTGCGCCTCTTCGTCAACCACGGGCAGGGACCGGAAGTATTTGCGCACGACCTGCGCGAGATCCTGCGTACGACGGCAAAGTCCTGACGCGCGGCCGCAACGCACGCGCGGGCGTCGGCGCGGATCGATTGAATCAGAACTCGACCATCTCGAAATCTTCCTTGCGCGCGCCGCACTCCGGGCACGTCCAGTTGGGCGGCACGTCGTCCCACTTCGTGCCGGCCGCGATCCCTTCCTCGGGCGCACCGGTGGCCTCGTCGTAGATCCAGCCGCAAATGAGGCACATGTATTTTTTCATCGGGATATCGGCATTTCGGGGTGGAGTAAACTCGCGGATTGTAGCGTGACCGTCCATGCCGCGTCGCTGCGACGCGCGACCTTCGAAGCGAACCCCCCATGGCCGATGCCGAATCCGGATTTCCCCCGCTGGTCCTGACCTTTGCCGCTTCCGATCCGTCGGGTGGCGCCGGCATGCAGGCCGACCTGTTGACGCTCGCCAGCATGGGCTGTCATCCGCTGTCCGTGATCACCGCGATCACCGTGCAGGATTCGCTCGGGGTCGAGGCCGTGATGGCCATCGATGCCGACTGGGTCGCCGACCAGGCGCGGTGCCTGCTCGAAGACATGCCCGTCGATGCATTCAAGATCGGTGTGCTGGGCAGCGTGGAAAACATCGCCGCGATTGCCGAGATCCTGTCCGACTACCCGGATGTCCCGCTGATCCTCGATCCGGTGCTTGCATCCGGCCGCGGCGACGAGCTCGCCACCGAGGACATGACACGCGCGCTGCGCGAATTGCTGCTGCCGCAGACCACGATTCTCACGCCCAATACACTCGAGCTGCGGCGGCTGGCCGAGGCGGAGGAGGATGACGAGCGCACGCTGGAGCAATACGCGGCCAAGCTGATCGAAACGGGCTGCGAGTACGTGCTGGTCACCGGCACGCACGAGAACACGCCGCAGGTGATCAACACGCTCTACGGCAAGAACGGCGTGGTACGAACCGACAGCTGGCCGCGGCTGCCCGGCAGCTTTCACGGCTCCGGCTGCACGCTGGCCTCGGCCATCGCCGCGATGCTCGCCAACGGACTCGACCTGCCCGAAGCGGTGCGCGAGGCGCAGGATTACACGTGGCAGACGCTGAAGAAGGCCTATCGCCCCGGCATGGGCCAGTTCCTGCCCGACCGCCTGTTCTGGGCGCGCGAGGAAGCGGACGACGCTGGCGACGATGAACCCGAAGCCCCGCGCGTAGCCGACGTGCGCGGCAGCCACTGAAGCGCGGCGTTCCGCGGTCACCGCCGTGAAGAAGCGGGGCACCATGGCGCGCGTCGCCGGACTGTATGCGGTCACGCCGGATCTTGCCGACACCGCATTGCTTCTGGACAGGGTGGCGGCGGCGATCGCGGGAGGCGCGTCCGCCGTTCAATACCGCAACAAGTCGGCAGCGCCGGAATTGCAGCTCGAGCAGGCGCTGGCGCTCGCGCTGTTGTGCCGTGACCATGTCACTTTCATCGTCAACGACGATGCGCGCCTGGCCGCCGCCGTCGGCGCCGATGGCGTGCACGTGGGCGAGGACGACGGCGCGTTGGCGCAGGTGCGCCGCGACCTCGGCGACGATTCCATTGTCGGCGTGTCCTGCTACAACGACTTCGCGCGCGCGCAAGCCTTCGCCGCGCAGGGCGCCGATTACCTCGCCTTTGGCAGCTTCCACCCATCGAACGTCAAGCCGCATGCGCGTCGTGCCGAGCCGATGTTGCTCACGCGTGCGCGCGCCCTCGGGTTGCCGCTGGTGGCCATCGGCGGTATCACGGCCGCCAATGCGGGCGCGCTGGTGGCGGCGGGCGCCGATGCTGTGGCGGTAATCTCGGATCTCTTCGCGCATGACGACCTCGCCGACATCACCCGTGCCGCCGCCGCGATCGTCGCCGCCGTCCAGACTTCAACCCCAACCCCAGGACCGACATGAGCCGCAACGATGAACTCTTCGCCCGCGCGCAGCTGACCATTCCCGCCGGCGTCAATTCACCCGTCCGCGCATTCCGTTCGGTGGGCGGCACGCCGCGCTTCTTCACGCGCGGGCAGGGTCCGTATGTGTGGGACGCCGACGACAAGCGCTACATCGACTACGTCGGCTCGTGGGGTCCGGCCATCCTCGGCCATGCACATCCCGACGTGGTACGCGCAGTGCAGGAAACCGCCGTCCATGGACTGTCGTTCGGCGCGCCCACCGAAACCGAGATCGTGATGGCGGAAACGCTGGTGCGGCGCCTGCCGTCGATCGAGATGGTGCGGCTCGTGTCGTCCGGCACCGAGGCGACAATGTCCGCGCTGCGCCTCGCGCGCGGGTTCACCAGTCGCTCGAAGATCCTCAAGTTCGAAGGCTGCTATCACGGCCACGGCGACAGCCTGCTCGTGAAGGCGGGCTCAGGCGCGCTCACGTTTGGCCAGCCGTCGTCGGCCGGCGTGCCCGCCGCCATCGCGGGCGAGACGATCGTCACGCCCTACAACGATCTCGATGCGGTGGCGGATGCGTTCGCCGCCGATCCCGACAATATCGCGGCGATCATCGTCGAGCCGATCGCCGGCAACATGAATCTCATCCTGCCAAAGCCCGGCTTTCTCGAGGGCTTGCGCGCATTGTGCGACCGCTACGGCGCCGTGCTGATCTTCGACGAAGTCATGACGGGGTTCCGCGTGCATCCGCGTGGCGTGCAGGGCCTGACCGGCGTGACGCCCGACCTGACCACGCTGGGCAAGGTGATCGGCGGCGGCATGCCGGTGGGGGCATTCGGCGGCAAGCGCGCGATCATGGAGAAGATTGCGCCGTTGGGGCCTGTCTATCAGGCCGGCACGCTCTCCGGCAATCCGGTCGCGGTGGCGGCAGGACTGGCCACGCTGGCGGCCACCGAGGCACCCGGATTCTATGAAGCGCTGGCCGCGTCCACGAAGAGCTTTACCGACGGCATGGTCGCCGCCGCGAGGCAGGCGGGCGTGCCGTTTTCGGCGCAGGCGGTAGGCGGCATGTTCGGGCTGTATTTCGCGGAAACCATTCCCGATTCGTACGACACGGTGATGGCCACCGACAAGGCGCGCTTCAACCGGTTCTTTCACGCAATGCTCGACGCGGGCATCTACCTTGCGCCGTCGGCTTACGAGGCCGGCTTCGTGTCGGCGGCGCATCGTCCCGAGGACATCGCGGCGACCCACCGCGCGGCTGCGGCAGCGTTCGAAGCCTGATACAACGACGCCGCGGCACCCTAGGGCTTCGTCCCGCGCAGGTCCACCGGTGCGGCTACGCGCAGCTTGTTGACGTGCTCGCCCGCCACCGGCGTGCCGTCCGGCTGTTTGCCGAGAAAATAGAACCGCTGCCACGCTTCCTTCATCGTGGCAGCGTCGCGAGCGTTGAAGCGCTGCATGAATTCGTCGCGGCGGGCCTTCCACGCCATCGCCTGCGCCTCGAGGTCCGGGTCATCGGCGAGGTTGCGAATCTCGGGCTCCACGTCCAGCACGGCGCGCGCCGGCACCGGGAAGAGCATGCAGATCGGCTCGCCCTTGCGGAACCTTACCTTGCCCGGACGGGTCATCTGCCAGTTCATGGTGAACGGATACGGCAGCCAGTCGGTCTCGATCACGCCCGTGAGCGGCGCGATCCCGTCCTTGGGTGCGTTGAGCGGCCCGGTGGCCAGCAGATTCCATCCCGGTTCGGTCCGGAACAGGTAGGTCAGGTGAAACGTCACGATGCCGAACGCGAAATGCGTCAGCACGAATTGATCGAGATGGGCAAAGCCATCGGTGGCGCGCACCTGCACGTTGCGCGCATGCGGGCCGCCGTCCCACGTCACCTCGATATCGCATACGGCCCCCAATTCCCAGCCATGCGCGTTGGCGATGGCCAGCGGCAGGCAGCGGTATGCATGGCGGTCGGGAATGCGGTCCATCCAGTCGCGCGAAGCCGGCGCCGGGCGCAAGGTGAGCGGGGTGGGAGAGAGCGCGTAGCAGGAGAGTTTCATGACTGGCCGGAAATGATGCGGAAGCTTCCCATTTTATCGGCGCCGGCGCTGCATGTGCCGCCGGCGTCGGCCAGCACCCGCGACCGCACGGCCTACGGCGTGCGCCGTGCTATGATTCCAAAGATAATTTCCTTTTAATTTCATCATCTTCCACGCGTGGACGCACCGGTTCGCAAACGTTTAGGCGAGATCCTCATCGAGCGCGGCAAGCTCGATGCGGCCACGCTCGACCGCGCGTTGCGGTTGCAGCAGGAGTCTGGCGAAAAGCTGGGCGCGCTGCTGGTCACGCTGGGCGTGGTGGCGCAGCGCGAAATTGCCGAGGCGCTGGCGCAGCAACTCGACCTGCCCATGATGGAGGTCGGCGCCTATCCGGAGTTTCCGATCCTCGAGGAGCGCGTCAGCGCGCGCTTCCTGCGCGAGATGCGGGCGCTGCCCGTGCGCGAGGACGACAACGAAGTTGCGCTGGCGATGGCCGACCCCACCGACAGCTACACGATCGGGGCGCTGGAAATGGTCACCGGCCGCGCCGTGCGGCCCATGGTGGCCATTCCGTCGGAACTCGAGTCCGCGCTGGAGCGGCTCTACGGCAGCGGCAAGTCGGCGCAGAGCCAGGTGATCGGCGACGTCGAGACGCGCGTCGACGAGCTCGACTTCAACGCCGACGTGCAGCAGCTGAAGGACCTCGCGTCCGAAGCGCCGGTCATCCGGCTGGTCAGCCTCATCATCACCAATGCGCTCGACATGCGCGCCTCCGATATCCACGTCGAGCCGTTCGAAAACCGCCTGTCGGTGCGGTATCGCGTCGACGGCGTGCTGCACGATGTCGAGTCCCCGCCCAAGCGGCTGGCGGCCCCCGTGATCTCGCGCATCAAGATCATGGCCAACCTCGACATCGCCGAACGGCGCCTGCCGCAGGACGGCCGCATCCGCCTGCGCGTGCAGGGCAAGGAAATCGATCTTCGCGTGTCCACCGTGCCCACGATGCACGGCGAGTCAGTGGTCATGCGTATTCTCGACAAGGGCGGCGTCGCGCTCGACTTCCACAAGCTGGGCTTCGCCGAGGACACGCTGGCCGCATTCCTCGAAGTGCTGCAGCAGCCGCACGGCATCCTGCTGGTCACCGGCCCCACGGGTTCGGGCAAGACCACCACGCTCTACACGGCGCTCGACCGGCTGAACCAGCCCGACGTGAAGATCCTCACCGTCGAGGATCCGGTGGAGTACCAGATGGTCGGCATCAACCAGATCCAGGTGAAGCCGCAGATCGATCTGACCTTCGCCAATGCGCTGCGCTCGATCGTGCGGCAGGATCCCGACGTGATCATGATCGGCGAGATCCGCGATCTGGAAACCGCGCAGATCGCCGTGCAGTCCGCGCTCACCGGCCACATGGTGCTGTCCACGTTGCACACCAACGACGCGGCGTCCACGGTCAACCGCCTGCTCGACATGGGTGTGGACGATTACCTGCTGACGTCGACGGTCGTGGGCATCCTCGCGCAACGCCTGGTGCGCAAGCTTTGTCCGCACTGCAAGGAGCCGTACCGCGCGTTGCCTGAGATCGTCACGCAGCTCGGGCTGGCCAAGTTCGCGCCGCCCGGCGACATCACGCTCCATCACGCCAGGGGCTGCAGCCAATGCAGCCAGACGGGCTACATGGGCCGCTTCTGCATCCTCGAGATGCTGCCGATGTCCGACCCGCTGCGCAGCCTCATCATGAAGCACGTCAACTCCAACGAGCTGAAGGCGCAGGCGCAGAAGGACGGCATGGTCTCGATGTACGAGGACGGGATGCGCAAGGCGCTGGCGGGCGACACGACTTTCGAAGAGGTGCTTCGCGTCACGCGCGAAGCCTGACCGCTCCATGCCGGTCTATCGCTACCGCGCCGTCAATCCGGCCGGCGAGATCGCCACCGGCGAACTCGACGCCGCCAACGAAGCCGAGATCGTCGGCCGCCTGCGCGACCAGGGCTTGATGCCTACGCAGATCGCCCATTCCAGCGGCGTCGCCGCGGTGGTCGCCGGCGCGCCGCGGCCCACCGGCGCGCCGCGCCGCAGCATGTTCGAATCGAAGACCGTCACGCGCGACCAGTTGCTGGGCGTCACGCGAGAGTTGTCGACGCTGCTGCGCGCCGGCCTGCCGCTCGATCGCGCGCTCGAAGTGTTGATCGGCCTCGCCCCCACGCCGCTCGTGGGAACGCTGCTGCAGGGCATCCGCGACGATGTGCGCGGGGGCAAGTCGCTGTCGCAGGCACTCGATGCCCGCGGCGAGATTTTTTCGCGCTTCTACGTCAACATCGTCCGCGCCGGCGAGGCCGGCGGCGCGCTTGGCGTCGTGCTGCAGCGGCTGTCCGACACGATGGAGCGCAACAAGGAGTTGCGCGAGTCGGTCAAGTCGGCATTGATCTATCCGGTCATCCTGGTCTGCGTCGCCGTTGCCTCGGTCGCGTTGCTGCTGGTGTGGGTGGTGCCGCAGTTCGAAGCCACGTTCGCCCAGGCGGGCAAGGCATTGCCGCTGCCCACGCTGGTGGTGGTGACGGCGGGCAAGTTCATGCGCAGCTGGTGGTGGGCATTGGCTGCCGCGGTCGTGCTGGGGGTCACCTGGTATCGCCGCCGCGGCCGCAATCCGTCGATACGGTTTGCGCGCGACACGCGGCTCCTGCGCGTGCCGCTCCTGGGTGACCTGATCGCCAAGGTGGAGACCGCCCGTTTCGCGCGGACGCTGTCCACGCTGCTGGCCAACGGCGTGACGCTGCTGGCGGGACTGTCGATCGTCAAGGAGACGATGACCAACACGGTCATGGCGGGGGCGCTCGATGGCGTGATCGCCAAGCTGCGCGAGGGCAAGGGCTTCGGCCGGCCGCTCGCCGACACGGGACTCTATCCCCGCCTGGCGTCGCAGATGATCCTCGTCGGCGAGGAGTCCGGGAAGCTCGAGGAAATGCTGGCGCGCGTGGCGGAGGTCTACGATCGCGAAGTGCAGATGGCGATCAAGCGCTTCCTGTCGGTGCTGGAGCCGGTGCTGATCCTGAGCCTGGCCGTGATGATCGGCGGCATCGTGTTCTCGATATTGATGGGCGTCATGGGAATGAGCGAACTCGTGGTCTGATCGCGCGTCCAACGTCACGATTGCCGCGGAAAATCACTTCGAAGTGTCGGGCAATGGCAACAGTCGCAGTTGATTCCACCATGGATACCAAAATGAGCCAACAACATGACATTCGCCGCGCCCAGCGCGGCATGACGCTGATCGAGATCCTGGTCGTGCTGGTGCTGATCGCCATCGTGATGGGCATCGTCGGCGGCAATTTCATCGGGCAGGGCGAGGCCGCCAAGAGCAAGGCGGCCGCCATCGAGATCGGCCAGATCGGGCAGTCGCTTGATCTCTACAAGCTCGAGGTCGGCCGCTACCCCACCACGCAGGAGGGCCTGCAGGCGCTCATCACCGCGCCTTCCGGTGTGACCAACTGGAACGGCCCGTACTGGAAGAAGGGCACGCTGCCCAAGGACCCGTGGACCAACGAGTACAAGTACACGTCGCCCGGCCAGAAGGCCGCCTACGACATCATGTCCTTCGGCGCGGACGGCAAGGAAGGCGGCGAAGGTCCGGCGAAGGACATCACGAGCAACTGATCGCGCATGGCCGCCCGCTCGCACTCCATCGCGCGCCGGCGTGCCGCCGGCGTGTCGCTGATCGAACTGATGATCGTGCTGATGATCATGGCGATCGTGGCGGCGCTCGTCGTGCCGATGCTGGGCGGCGGCGTGTCGAACACCGAGCTGCGCAGTGCCGCGCGGCAGCTGGCATCGGGCCTGCGGCTGGCGCGCAGCGAAGCGGTGTCGCAGCGGCGGGAAACATTCCTGCTGCTCGATGTGGCGGGCCGCCGCTTCAGGGTCGACCGCAACCCGCAGGAGCATGCGCTGCCGCGCGATGTGGAACTGAAGCTCTACACCGCGCAGAAGGATCTGGTGGACGAGAAGACGGGGTCCATTCGTTTCTATCCCGACGGGGGCAGCAACGGCGGGCGCATCACCGTGGGCTCGGGCGAGCGCAAGTACGAAGTCGACGTCGACTGGCTGACCGGTCGCGTTGCGATCCTCGATTGATGCCATGACCAGGCGCGCGCAACCGGCCCTCGCTCCGCGCAGCATGCGCGGGTTTTCGCTGCTCGAGGTGCTCGCGGCCTTCGTGATCCTGTCGCTGGTGGCCACGGCTCTCTTCCGCCTTTTCTCGGCATCGCTCAACAACGTGTCGGCAGCCGAGGAGTGGAGCCGGGCATTGCTCGTTGCCGAATCCCAGCTCGAGGTGGCCGCCGCCACGCAGCCGATGAAGGCGCAGGACGACCGTGGCGTCGACGAGACCGGCAAGATCCGCTGGACGTCCAAGGTCGTCACCTACACGGTGCCGGATGTCGACCAGGAGCTCGAGCGTGCCTCCGAATTGCTGGCCATGCGGCTCTACCGCATCAGCGTCGATGTCACCTTCGACGGCGCGGATGGCCGCGAACGCACGCTGTCGCTGGCCACGATGCGGCTCGGCCCCAGGGCGCCGGCATGAGAAGCCCGCCGCATCGTCGCAGCGACGAAGTCGGGCGCGCGCCGCGCGTGCACAACGCCGGCCGCAACCGCAACCGCGCGCGCGGCTTCACGCTGGTCGAATTGCTGATCGCGCTGTCGCTCTTCGCGCTGATGTCGGCCGTGCTGTTCGGGTCGCTGCGCCTCGCGGGCCGGACATGGGACGCGGGCGAAGCCAAGGCCGAGGCCAACTCCGGGATGCGCCTCGCGGGCGACTATCTGCGCACCCAGCTCTCGGCGCAGCATCCGCAGCGGATGCGCAGGATCACCGAATTTCCGTTGCTGTTCAGCGGCAAGGGCGACGAGTTGCGGTTCGCCGCGCCGCTGCCGGGCCGCGTGGGCGTGGGCGGCATGTGGTACTACCGGCTGGCGCTTGTCGAGGGCGCCGGCAAGGGCAAGAGTGCGCTCGTGCTGGAGCGCATGGTGCCCGACGTCAACGCCACGACGATGCCCGAGTTCAATTCGGCGGACCGCTCGGTGCTGGCCGACGACGTCGCGTCGCTCAAGATCGGCTACTTCGGCCGCGACCGCGGCGCCAGCCTCGAGATGGCGCCGACATGGCGCGACCGCTGGGAAGATACGCAGCAGCTTCCGCTCCTGCTGCGCGTCGAAGTCGCGCCGCGCGTGGGGCCGGCCTGGCCGCTGCTTGTCGTGGCGCCGCGCGAGGCGCCGGAAGCGGGTTGCCGCGCATGGGACACCATCCGCATGCAGTGCGTGGGCGTCTGACGAATGCGCGCCGCATCCTGCACCCGCCGCTGTTCCACCCGCGATGGCCAGCGCGGCATCGCGCTGGTGCTCGTGCTGTGGCTCACGATCCTGCTGATGGTCATCGCGGGCGGCTTTGCGTTCTCGATGCGGAGCGAAGCACTGTCCGCCCGCAATTCGCTGTCGCTGGCACAGGCGCGCGCCGCGGCGGATGGCGCGGTCGAGCGCATGGCCTACGAACTGTCGCGGCCACGTTTCCCCACCGCGTGGGCCAGCGACGGGCAGCTGCGGCGCTGGAAAGAGGGCGACATCGACATCGTGGCCAGTGGCGTCGACGAGTCGTCGCGCATCGATGTCAACGCGGCGCCCGAAGCGTTGTTGAAGGGGCTGATGGAGCAGGTGGGCGGCGCCGACGCCGACACGGCGGCGCATATCGTGGACGGCATTCTCGATTGGCGCGATGCAGACGAGGCGAAACGCCCCAACGGCGCGGAGGAGGCGGATTACCGGCTGGCGGGCCTGCCGCAGAAGCCCGCCAACGCGCCGTTCGAAACGGTCAGCGAAGTGGCGCGGGTGATGGGCATGACCCCGGCGATCTACGCGCGCATCGCCGACAGTCTCACGGTCAATTCGCGGCAGCCGGGCGTCAATCCGGCCACGGCGTCGCGCAACGTGTTGCTGGCCTTGCCCAACGCCACGCCTGCCGTGGTCGATGCCTACCTGCAACAGCGCGCCGACGCGCTGGCCGCCAAGCTGCCGGCGCCGCCGTTTCCGCCGGCCGCGGCTTTCGCTGCCGGCGCGGTCCCGGTATGGCGAATCCGGGCGCAGGCCACGACGCCCGATGGTGTAACCTTCGCCCGCGAAGCGGTGGTCCGCCCGTCGGGCGAGCCACGCCGGCCGCTGATCGCGCTGAACTGGGCCGATGGCATGACCCAGCCCCCACCTGCCGCCGTCGCGCCGTAGCGCATGGCTGCAATTCACACAGGGATCCGTTCCGATGGCTGACCGCGCACTGAACCTGCCTTCGCTGTTGCCGCGCGTGCACGAGCTCGCACGGCGGATGGGGCTGGCCGGCTTCTGGTCGTGGTGGAAGGCGCAGCTCGGCCCGCTGGTTCCCGCTGCGCCGCGCGCGGCGCTGGCGCATCGCCGGATGCGCCCGGTGCTGCTGTTCGAAGGCGATCACGCCACGTTGTGGCGGCCGCTGCTCGAACAGGGGCGCGCGACGATGCAGCAGGGGCCGTCGATTGCACTCGGCGGCGACGCTGCCGCCACGACGGCAGCCGGCCGCGCCGCGCTCGCGGCGCTGACGCCCATGGTCTACGGTGGCGCGGCCAATGCGGTGCGCGTGGTCGTGGCGGTGCCGGCTCGGGAGGTGCTGCGCAAGACCATCGTGCTTCCGGCCGCGGTCGAAGAAGACCTCGTGCAGGCGCTTACCTACGATCTCGACCGGCACACGCCGTTCAAGGCGGAGGAACTCTACTTCGACGCCGCCATCACGCGGCGCGATCCTGCCCGCGGCGTCGTCGACGTGGATCTGGCCGCCGCCCGGCGCGCGATCGTCGATCCCGCACTGAAGCATGCAGCGCTGTGGGGCGCCGCGGTTGTGGCCGTGGTGCCCGCGGCGCCGAATCTGGCCACGCCGTCGCGCGTGAACCTGCTGCCGGTCGCGCTGCGCCCGGCCAGGTCGTTCTGGCGCCGGTGGCAGCTCTGGGTGCCGCTGGCGTTGCTGGTGTTGCTGGCCGTGGCCGCGGTGGTGATTCCGTTGTGGCAAAAGCGCGATTACGCGATCCAGCTCAATGCGCTGGCCGACGATGCGCGCAAGCAGGCCGCGATCTCGGAAACGCTCCGGGTCGAACTTGACGGCAAGGTGGCCGACTACAACATCGCCCTCGAACGCAAATACGCGTTTCCCGGCGCGCTGCAGACGGTGGACTACGTCAGCAAGCTGCTGCCTGACGACACCTGGCTCACCCAGCTCGAATTGAAGAGCGTTGCCAAGGGCAAGGAAATCCAGCACGAGGTCCTCGTCCGGGGTGAGACCGGCAACGCGGGACGGCTGGTGCAGCTCTTCGAGGACTCGACGCATTTCGCACAGGCGGCGCCGCGCGCCCCTACCACCAAGATCCAGCCGGGCCCGGGGGAAATCTTCGATCTCGGCGCCCAGTTGAAGCCGCGGACGGCGCCGGAGCGCGCCGCGCTGCTCGTGCGCGAGCCGGCGCCCGGCGCCGCTGCGCCGGAAGGCGCTGCGCCCGGATCGACCCCGACCCCTGCCGGCGCGACCCCGACGCCTGCAGGAGCAAGCCTCACGCCTGCCGGCGCGGCCCCGGCCCCGGCCCCGGTTTCCGCAACGTCCGCCGCAATGCCGCCTGCAGCACCCGCAGTCCCCGGGGCCACGGCGTCCGGCGCCACCATTGCAGTGCCGACGCCTGCGCCGGTGCCCGGCAAACCGGCGCCCCCGTCTCCGACCGCGGCATTGCCGTCGGCGGGTGCGCCCGCCTCCGGCCCGGGCAGTGCAGCGCCAGCGGCGACGGCGCCGAAAGCACCCGAGCCACCGGTGAAGGGGAAGCCATGACCCCGGCTTTCGCCGCTCGCCTTTCCCCGCCGCAACAGCGCATCGCGGCCGTGGCACTGCTGGTGCTCGCGGTGTTGCTCGTCCTGGCGATCCTGCTGGGCCCGCTGCTGCTGCTGCATCGGCACTACGACGGCGTGATCAGCGACCTCACCGACCGGCTCGAGCGCTATCGCCGGGTTTCGGCCCAGGCACCCGAGCTGCGCCGCGCGCTCGAGGTCATGAAGGAGCGCGACGGGCGCCGCTTCTTCCTCAAGAACACCGCGCCGAACCTTGCCGGAGCCGAGTTGTCCGATCTGGTTCGCGGGGCCATTGAAAACAACGGCGGGCGCATCACCACCAGCCAGAATCCCGGTCCCCGGGACGAGGGCCGGTTCAAGCAGGTCTCGGTGGCCGTGCAGTTTTTTGCAACAACGCCGGCGCTGGCCAGGATTCTGCAGGCGCTGGATACACAAATTCCGTACCTGACCGTCGATAATCTCTCGATACGTCCGCTGTCCGCGTTTCGCGGCTTCAAGCCGGGGCCGGGACAGGAGCCTGAAAACAACGTGCAACTCGAGGTGTCTGCCTTGGCGTACCCCGAACCAGCCAGGCCGGCGCCGGCCAAGTGATGGAGATGCAATGAATTCGGTTCCGACGACAGTACGGTTCTGGGCCATGTGGGCGGCCCCGTTCGCCTTGCTCGTCCTCGCCATCGGCTGGCAGACCGATTGGGGCCGCGAGTGGACGCGCGTGCCTCCGGCTGCCGCCACGGCGGTGCCGCCGCCGGTCAACGTGGCGGTGCTCCCGCCCTATGTGCCCGACGCGACGGTGGAAACCAGCCGCGACACGATCGACCGCACGCTGTTCAATCCCACGCGGCGGCCAGCCCCGGTCGCCGTGGCCGAGGCCCAGAAGCCGCGCATGCAGCGCGGCCAGTTCGCGCTGACCGGCACGCTGCTGGTCGAGGGCAAGGCCACCGCATTCCTGCGCGACGTCAATGGCGGCAAGGCGCGCCGGGTCCTGCAGGGCGAAACCATCAACGGCCTGCTGGTGGCCGAGGTCAAGCCCAACGGCGTCCGCCTGACGCAGGGGGACGAATCCGAAGAACTTGTGCTGAAACTCGCGGTCGGACCCAGGACGACGATCCAGCCGGTGGTGGCGCCGCCTGCGTCCCGGGCCGCCCTGGCCGCCGCGGCCGGGCTGTCGGAGGCGGATGCCGCGCGGATCGCGCCGCAGGTGCGGGACGTGGCCGATGTACTGGCCGAGCGCCGCCGCATGGCGCGGGATGCCGAGGCCGCTGCCGCAGGACGCCCGCCCGGGGCGCCGATACCCGCTGCCACGCCGCAGGCCACGCCGGGAACGCCGCCTCCCCCGCCGGCGGCGGCCGCCGCCGGAGCC
>JANNYI010000232.1:0-5828 GCA_031410015.1 Betaproteobacteria bacterium
CGCGCGTGATGGCCATGCTGGAGAGTGTCGGCCTCGCCGATCGCGCCGGCAGTCCGCCGCGCGAACTCTCCGGTGGCGAGCTGCAGCGCGTGGCGATCGCGCGGGCGCTGGTCCACCGGCCCACCATCGTCCTGGCCGACGAACCCACCGGCAATCTCGATCCGGACAGCGCCGCCGGGGTCATCACGCTGCTGCGCGAGCGGATGGCGGCCGAAGGCGCCTGCGGTGTACTCGTCACCCACTCGGTTGAAGCCGCGCAGCGCGCGGACCGGATGTTCACGCT
Source organism: Betaproteobacteria bacterium (assembly GCA_031410015.1). Classification (GTDB taxonomy): domain Bacteria; phylum Pseudomonadota; class Gammaproteobacteria; order Burkholderiales; family Casimicrobiaceae; genus VBCG01. Next base: position 284 of record JANNYI010000232.1, read on the forward strand.
GCGCAGCGGCACGCTGGCACTGGCCGCGCCATGATGAACATTGCGCTGGGGCGCGCCGTCCTCGGGGGCGCGCTGGGGCGGCAACGCGGACGGCTGGCACTCGCCGTCGCGGCCATCGCACTGGGCGTGGCGCTGGGCTTTGCCGTGGCCGTGATCAATGCCACCGCCGTCGGGGAGTTCGAAGGCGGGATGCGCACGATGGCGGGCAATGCCGATCTTGAAATCCGCGGCGGGCGCGGCGGCTTCGACGAGGCGCTGTTTGCCCGCGTCGCGCGCGATCGCGATGTGGCGGTGGCAAGCCCGGTGGTGGAGGTGGACGCCCGCATCGGGGGCAGTGATGACGCCTTGCGCATCGCCGGCATCGACGCGTTTCGTGCCGCCGCGGTGACGCCCGCGCTCGTCGGCGCGAGCGCGGATGCGCTCGACCTGCTGCGCCCCGGCCAGCTGTTCGTCACGGCGGCGGCACTCGCCTCGCTCAACAAGGTCGTGGGCGATGAGCTCGTCGTGCAGGCGGGCCAGCGCGACGTGCCGCTGCGCATCGCCGGCACGCTGCCCGGCGCACGCGGGCAACGACTCGGCGCGATGGACCTCGCCGCCGCGCAGGATCTCTTCGCGCGCGGCGGGACGCTGTCGCGCATCGACCTCCGGCTGCGTCCCGGCGTCGATGCAGGCGCGGTGCGCGAGCGCCTCGGCCGCGACCTTCCGCCAGGCACGAGCATCACCACCCCGGCGGACAACGTGTCCATGCTGGCGCGCATGACGCGCGCCTATCGCGTCAATCTCAACGTGCTGGCGCTCGTGGCGCTGTTCACGGGCGGCCTCCTTGTATTCTCGACGCAGGCGCTGTCGGTGGTGCGGCGGCGCGCGCAGTTCGCGCTGCTGCGCACGCTGGGGCTCTCCGGCCCGGCACTGCAGCGCTGGATCGTGGCGGAAGGCGCGCTGCTGGGCGCGCTCGGGAGCGTGCTGGGCATCGCGGCCGGCATCGCGCTGGCCGCCGCGGCGCTGCGCATCCTCGGTGCGGACCTCGGCGCCGGATTCTTCCGCGGCGAGCTCCCGCAGCTGGTGATCGAGCCCGTGGCCGCGCTCGCATTCGTCGGCCTGGGCATCGCGTTTGCCGTGCTCGGCAGCCTGCTGCCCGCGCGCGATGCGGCGCAGGCCACGCCGGCCGCGGCGCTCAGGGCCGGCGACGAAGAGACTGCGTTTGCGCGACTGCGCCATCCCGGCGTCGGCGTGATGCTGCTCGGCGCAGGCGCGCTGGCCACGCTCGCGCCACCCGTCGGCGGCTTGCCGCTGGGCGGCTACGCGGCGATTGCGTTGCTGCTCTTCGGCACCCTGCTCCTGCTGCCGCAGATCGCCGCGTGGACGCTCGCGCACGTTCCCACGCCGCGGTCCGTGACCGCCGGACTCGCGCTGCTGCAGCTGCGCGGCGCGCCGGGTACCGCCACCGTCAGCCTCGCAACCACCGTTGCCAGCGTGTCGCTGATGGTGTCCATGGCCATCATGGTGGCCTCATTTCGCACGTCGCTCGACGACTGGCTGGAGCGCATCCTGCCCGCCGACGTCTACGTGCGCGCGGGAACCGCGGGCGACACCGGCTGGTTCGATGCGGCGGAGCAGACGAGGCTGCGTGCGCTGGCCGGGGTCGCGCGCATCGAATTCCTGCGCGTGCAGAGTGTGCTGCTCGACCCGGCGCGCCCGCGGGTCACGCTGCTGGCGCGCGACCTGCCGGCCGTCGACCCCGGACGCGCGCTGCCGCTGCTCGGCGATCCGCTGGTCGTGCCCGGCGCCGGCCCGCCACCCGCGTGGATCAGCGAAGCCGCGGCCGACGCGCTCGACGTCATGCCCGGCCAGATGCTGCGCATTCCGCTGGCGGGTGTGCTGCATCCATTCGTCGTCGCGGGCATCTGGCGCGATTACGCGCGCCAGCAGGGCGCCATCGTGATCGAGCGCGCGGTCTATGCGCGCCTTGCCGGCGATACGGTGGCCAACGATGCCGCGGTGTGGCTGCAGCCGGGGGTGACGGTCACGGACTTTCGCGCGGCGCTCGATGCCGCGTGGCCCGGCGCGGAGCGGCTCACGCTGGCAACACCGGGGGAAATCCGCACGTTGTCGCTGCACGTGTTCGACCGCACCTTCGCGGTGACCTACGCGCTGGAGGCGGCGGCGATCGTCATCGGCCTTACGGGACTGTCGTCGGCCTTCGGTGCGCTGGTGCTGGCGCGGCGACGCGAATTCGGCATGCTGCGGCACCTGGGCATGACGCGCGGCCAGATCCGCCGGATGCTGGCGGCCGAAGGCCTGCTGGTGAGCGGCATCGGGCTTGCGGTGGGCATGCTGCTTGGCTTTGCGATGAGCCTCATCCTGATCCATGTCGTCAACCGCCAGTCGTTTCACTGGGGCATGGACCTGCACGTGCCATGGCTGCCGCTGGCGGCACTGGCGCTCGTGCTGCTGGTGCTTGCCGTGGCCACGACGCAGGTGAGCGCGCGTGCCGCGGTGGCCGACGACGCCGTGCGCGCCGTGCGCGACGATTGGTGACGCGCAGCCTTCGCGCCCCGCTCCCTCATGCAACGTCGCCAATTCCTGCTGACGCCACTGGCACTCGCGAGCGCCGGCGCGACCGCAGCGACCGCCTATCCGCGCGTCGAGCCCGGTGTCGCGCTCGCGTTTCCGCGTGACCATGGCAGCCATCCCGCGTTTCGCACCGAGTGGTGGTACATCACCGGCTGGGTCAAGGACGACGCCGGGCAGGACTTCGGCGTGCAGATCACTTTTTTTCGCAGCCGTACCGGCATCGGCGAGACGAGCGCCAGCCGCTTCGCGCCAACGCAATTGCTCTTTGCGCACGCGGCCATCGCCGAGCCGGCGCACGGCCGCCTGCGCCACGATCAGCGCGCCGCGCGAATGGGCTGGGACCTGGCGGAGGCAAGCGAGGCGACGACGGACGTGCGTGTCGATGGCTGGTCACTGGCCCTTGACCGCGATGTGTACATCGCCAAGCTCGATGCGCGCGACTTCAGTATCGATCTCGCGTTCGCCGCACCCGAAGCGCCGCTGCTGCAAGGCAGCGGTGGCGTGAGCCGCAAAGGTCCGCGCGCCGGGCAGGCCAGCTACTACTACAGCCGGCCGCAGCTCGCGACAACCGGCACGATCGTCGTCGGCACGCGCAGGCGTGCGGTGCGCGGCAAGGCGTGGCTCGACCACGAATGGTCGAGCGAATACCTGGCGCCGGAGGCGCAGGGCTGGGATTGGCTGGGCATCAACCTCGACGACGGCGGCGCGCTGATGCTGTTTCGCATTCGCGCGAAGGACGGCACCACCTACTGGGCAGGCGGCACGCGGCGCGATGCCAATGGTGCGACCCGCACGTTTGCGCGGGACGAAGTTGCGTTCGAACCCGTGCGTGAATGGCGCTCGCCGCGCACGAGTCTTGCCTATCCGGTGGTGATGCGGGTACGCGCCGGCGACACGACGCTGACGATCGAGCCGCCAATGGACGACCAGGAGCTCGATGCGCGCGCGAGCGTTGGCACGATCTACTGGGAAGGCGCGGTGCGCGCGAGTGTTGCCGGCCGCGTTGTCGGGCGCGGCTATCTCGAATTGACCGGGTACGGCGCGCCGTTGCGGATCTAGCCGCGGGTCATCGGGGCGCGCATCGTTGCAGTTTACGTTCGTCTTGGCGCGTTGAGCTTCGTGTTCTGTTCGTTGTGGCGCAGTTCGTTGCGTGTTCTGCTTGCTGCGGTACGGAGTTTGGTCGTGGGACTGTAGGCGAGGCTTCAGCCTCGCAGGCGCTGCGCAAGGCTGAAGCCTCCGCTACAGGACGTTGGCAGTCGCGCGCAGCGAGGCCGAAGCCCCGCGCGCTGCAGCCCCGGGATCAGTAATACGGCCGACGCTCGAGACCGCGAATCCGCCGTTCGAGGTCGTACACGTCGACGGAGCGGCCCAAATAGGCCTCGTCCTCGCGGACCCGCTGCATGTACATCCAGCGCTCAAGGCCGGCCAGCCAGCGCTTGCGCAGCGAGGGAGCGGCCTCAAGGGGACCTGGCAGCGTGGCTGGCGCGGCCGGGGGGTGGTGGCGGGCATTCGACGGCAGATCGTCAAAAAACGCCGTTTGGGCGAGCTTGACGCAGACATCCATGAAGCCGTTTTCGGCAAAGGGACGGTTCCGGTAGTGCATGGTGAAGTCTCCGGTGAGCCTTGTGGGCGGGTTTGCGCGTTTATGGTGCAACGCACCATGACAAGATAGGGCCGCCACCGGAAAACATCCAATCATTCATTTGAATCAATATGATCGGTTTGTACTATATGGCACTTATGTAATATTGCAACGCAGCATTCAGAGTATAATGCGTGCCAGGGGGGAGATCCTAGGGAGTCACATGGAGCTCTACCAGTTACGCAGTTTCGCAGCCGTTGCCGAGGTGGGTCACCTGACCCGCGCGGCCGAGCAGCTGCACGTCAGCCAGCCCGCCGTCAGTGCCCAGATCAAGGCGCTCGAGGACGAATTGGGCGTGGCCCTGTTCGACCGTGTCTCGAGCGGCATGGTGCTCACCCCGGCCGGCCGCCGCCTCTTGCCCGAAGCCCGCAAGGTGATGACGGCCGCCCAGACGCTGCGCAGTCGCGCCCGCGGCCTCGCCAATGCGGTCGTGGGACGGGTGCGCGTGGGCGCCGTGTCGGACCCCGAATTCACCCGCGTCGGTGATTTTCTCGCCAATGCCCTCGACGCCCACCCGATGCTCGAGATCGAGGTTCACCACGAAGTGTCGGGCGCCGCCTTTGCCAAGGTGCGCGACGGCACGCACGACGCCAGCTTCTACTACGGCAGCCTCACCCACGCCGAGGTGGTGGGCATGCCACTGGTGGACTTCGCCTATCGGATCGTGGCGCCGGCGGCGTGGCGCGACACCATCGCTACCGCCGACTGGAACACCATCGTGACGTTGCCGTGGATCATGACGCCGCCGATCAGCACGCTGTCGACGCTGGCCGACGACCTGTTCGCCACGCGCGGCAGTTCGCCGGTGCGCCGCGTCGAGGCCGACAACGAGGCCATCATCCGCTCGCTGGTGGTCGCGGGACTCGGTGTCGCGATGATGCGCGAGGACGTGGCGCTCGAAGCGGCCGCGGCCGGCGACATGGCGCTGTGGGACGGCGTGCGGCTGCCGACGACGCTGCAGTTCATCCATCGCGCCGACCGCGGCGACGACCCCGAGATCCGTGCGCTACGCGACGTGCTGACGCGCGTCTTCGACCTGCCCGAAGTCGCTGCAGCTGCCACCGCCTGAGTCCACGCCGACGGCCAGCGCCACGCTGCCGGCACCGTACTGGCGCATGCCGGCACCGTTAGCGTACGCTGGAGCGCCGTGGGTACCTTCTTCTTTGTCCTGGCGGTGGCTGCGGCCATCGCCTTTGCGTGGTGGCGCGGCCGCAAGAGTCCGCTGCATCGCGATCTGGGCGCGCGCCCAGTACTCGACGCCGATGCGATCCGCGCCGAACTCGCGCCGCAGGTAGCGCTGGATCCGCAGACCACGCGCGATGTACTGCG
>JANNYI010000233.1:0-1096 GCA_031410015.1 Betaproteobacteria bacterium
TCCCGCGCGGGCAGGCGAGCGCCCGGCTCGTCATAGCGCTGGCGGCTGGTGATCACGTGCACCTCGTTGCCTTGCGCGGCAAGATGGAACGCCAGGTCGGAGAGCATCTGGCTGGTGGCCGAGATGTCCGGATGGAAATACCGGTTCAGGAAAATCAATTTCACCCGGAAGAAAGTATCATAGGCGCCAGCGCCTGACTCCCGGATTGTTCGAATGAGAAACTACAGCACCCGCAAGCGCGTCCTCGTCACCGGCGGGGCGGGGTTCCTTGGCTCGCACCTGTGCGAGCGCCTGCTCGAGGCCGGCGACGACGTGCTGTGCGTGGACAACTTTTTTACCGGCAGCAAGGACAACATCGCGCACCTGATCGGGCGCTCGAGCTTCGAGCTCGTGCGCCACGACGTTACCTTCCCGCTGTATGTGGAAGTCGACGAGATCTACAACCTCGCCTGCCCCGCGTCGCCCATCCACTACCAGTTCGACCCGGTGCAGACCACCAAGACCTCGGTGCACGGCGCGATCAACATGCTCGGCCTCGCCAAGCGCGTCAAGGCGAAGATCCTGCAGGCCTCCACCAGCGAGGTCTACGGCGACCCGCAGGTGCACCCGCAGACGGAGGCCTACTGGGGCCACGTGAACCCGATCGGGATCCGCTCCTGCTACGACGAGGGCAAGCGCTGCGCCGAGACCCTGTTCTTCGACTACCACCGCCAGTACAAGCTGAAGATCAAGGTGGCGAGGATCTTCAATACCTACGGGCCGCGCATGCACCCCAACGACGGCCGCGTGGTGTCGAACTTCATCGTGCAGGCATTGAAGGGAGAGCCGATCACGATCTTCGGCGACGGCAGCCAGACCCGCGCCTTCTGCTACGTGGACGACCTCATCGAGGCGATGGTGCGCATCATGCGCACCCCGGACGACTTCACCGGGCCGGTGAACATCGGCAATCCCGGGGAGTTCACCATCCGGCAGCTGGCGGAGAAGGTGATCGAGCTCACCGGGTCCAAGTCGAAGATCGTGATGAAGCAGTTGCCGGGGGATGACCCGAAGCAGCGTCGGCCCGATATCACGCTGGCGTGGACGCACCTGGGGT
>JANNYI010000234.1:0-11212 GCA_031410015.1 Betaproteobacteria bacterium
CCCCGATGCCTGGCGCGCGCGCGGCGGTCCGCTGGCGGTGACCGAGGTTGCCGCCGACGCGCATCCGCTGTGCCACGTGTTCCTGCGCGCCGGCGGCGAACTCGGGCTGCTGCGCAATGCCGACTTCAACGGGGCCTCGCAGGAAGGGGTCGGCCTCTACGAAATCACCACGCGCGACGGACGCCGCATGTCCACGGCGCGCGCCTACCTGAAGCCGGCGCTGCAGCGGCCCAACCTGCGCGTGGAGACCGCCGCGCACGCCACGCGAATCCTGTTCGACGGCACGCGTGCGGCCGGTGTCGAATACGTGCGCGACGGCGTCACGACCACGGTACGTGCCGCGCGCGAGGTGATCGTCAGCGGCGGCGCGATCAATTCGCCGCAACTGCTGCAGCTCTCCGGCATCGGCCCGGCGCCGGCGTTGGCCGAGCACGGCATCGCTGTCGTCCACGACAGCCCCGCCGTCGGACAGAACCTGCAGGATCACCTGTGCGTGGACTACATCTATCGCTCGCGCGTGCCCTCGCTCAACGAGGAACTGCGCCCCTGGTGGGGCAAGGTTCGCGCCGGCATGCGCTACCTGCTGGCGCGGCGCGGTCCGCTGGCGTTGAGCGTCAACCAGGGCGGCGGCTTCGTGCGCGGCCGCGCCGGCCTCGATCGCCCCAACCTGCAGCTCTACTTCTCGCCGCTCAGCTACCTGCGCAAGCCGCCAGGCAAGCGGCCGCTGATGAGCCCCGATCCATACCCCGGCTTCCTGCTGAGCGCGCAGCCCTGTCAGCCGACCAGCCGCGGTTTCCTCCATTTGCGTTCGGCCGATCCCTTCGCGCCGCCGCGCATCGTGCCCAATGCGCTGGCCACCGACCACGATGTGGACGAGATGCTGGAGGGCGCGCGGTTCCTGCGGCAACTTGCGGCCACGCCCGCGCTGGCTGCGGTGATCGCGGAGGAACTGCAGCCCGGTCCCGCAGTGCAATCCCGCGCCGAGATGCTGGCGGACATCCGGCAGCGCAGCTCCACGGTGTTTCATCCGGTCAGCACGTGCCGGATGGGGACCGACGCGCGCGCATCCGTCGTCGATGCGCAACTCCGGGTCCACGGCGTCGCGGCCCTGCGCGTCGTCGATGCATCGGTGTTTCCCACGTTGACGTCCGGCAACACCAATGCCCCCACGATCATGGTGGCCGAGAAGGGCGCGGACCTGATCCTGGCCGACGCCCGTTGACCATGCATCGTTGCTGCGCCACCCTTCCCGCCCTGGAGTCCATGAATTGAACGACGCGCTGTTCACCCCCGACCGCAAGCTGGCCCCGTACTGGTGGGACCGCGTGCCGCGCCCGGTGCTCGACGCGGCGCCACCACCGGCGACCGCGGACGTCGTCGTCATCGGCTCGGGTTACACCGGCTTGCATGCGGCACTGCAGACGGCGCGTGGCGGCCGCCAGACGGTGGTGCTGGACGCCGAGGACGCCGGCTGGGGCTGCAGCACGCGCAACGGCGGCCAGATCTCCACCAGCGTGAAACCCGGTTTCGCCGTGCTGGCGCGCCGGCATGGCGAACAGCGCGCGCACGACATCATCCAGGACGGGCAGCGCTCGCTCGCCTGGATCGGGGAGTTCATTCGCGCTGAGGGGATCGACTGCGACTTTGGCGTGGTCGGCCGCTTTCATGCCGCGCACAACGCCGTCCAGTTCGGCAACCTCGTGCGCGCCGTTGCCGGACAGCGCAAGGGCCTCGAAGTGGAGACGGAGATCGTCGAGCGCTCGGCACAGCGCGCGGAACTGGGCACCGACGCCTATTGGGGCGGGGTGATCTACAAGCAGCACGCTTCCGTCGATCCCGCGCGCTATCACCACGGCCTGTTGGCCTGCGTGCAGCGCGCCGGCGCAACGGTGGTGCCGCATTGCCCGGTCACGGCGATCGAGAAGGACGGCGACCGGTTTCGCGTGGTCACGTCGCGCGGCACGATTGCCGCGCGCAACGTGGTGGTCGCCACCAACGGCTACACCGGCCCGTTGACGCCATGGCTGCAGCGGCGCGTGATTCCGATCGGCAGCTACATGATCGCGACCGAACCATTGTCCGCCGAACTGATGGCGCGGCTGATGCCGAAGAACCGGATCGTCAGCGACACGCGCAAGGTGGTGTTCTACTACCGCGCCTCGCCGGACCGGCGGCGCATCCTGTTCGGCGGTCGCGTGTCCACCGCCGAGACCGATCCGGCGATCAGCGGCCCGAAGCTGCACGCCGACATGGTCAAGCTCTTTCCCGAGCTGGCCGGCACGCGCATCAGCCATTCGTGGTGCGGCTTCGTCGCCTACACGTTCGACGAACTGATGCACGTCGGCCGCCACGAGGGCGTGCACTACGCGATGGGCTATTGCGGCTCGGGCGTGGGCATGGCGAGCTATCTCGGCATGCGCGTCGGCCTGCAGGTGCTTGGCAACGCGGCGGGCAGGACGGCCTTCGACGGGCTCCCGTTTGCGACGCGGCCGTTCTATTCGGGACGGCCGTGGTTCCTGGCGCCTTCGATCCGCTACTACCGCTGGCGCGACCGGCAGTCGTTCTGATTGGCTGACGCGGACGCCCGCGATCACCGCGTCCGCGCCGCGCTCCCCGTGCAACCTCTCTCGCTACTGCCGCATCGCCATCGACGCCGCCAGCAACACCGCGGCACGCGTGGCGCCGATGTTGGCCACGCCCTTGCCGGCAATATCGTAGGCCGTGCCGTGTGCCGGCGTGCAGATCGCGAATGGAAAACCGCCGAGCAGCGTGACGCCGCGATCGAAGCCCATCAGCTTCATCGCGATCTGGCCCTGGTCGTGATACATCGTCAGCACCGCGTCGTAATCGCCCCGCCGCGCGCGCACGAACACCGTATCGGCGGGAAAGGGGCCTTCGCAGCCGATGCCTCTCGCCTGCGCCGCCTTCACGGCCGGCGCGATCACGTCGATCTCCTCGCGGCCAAAATTTCCGCCGTCGCCGGCGTGCGGATTGAGTGCCGCCACGGCAATGCGCGGCGGCACGAAGCCCGCCGCCTGCAATGCTGCGGTGGTCAGCTCCAGCGCGCCGATGATGCCCTCGATCGTCAACAGCTTCGGCATGTCGACCATCGGCACGTGCGAGGTCACGCGAGCGTTCCACAGGCCTTCGAGGATGTTGAACTCGGTAGCGGGACCCTTGGTGCCGAGCACGCCGGCCGTGAAGCCGATCTCATCATCGTAGGAAGCGTCGGCCAGCCGCATCGCCTGCTTGTTGAACGGTGTGAAGCACACCGCCTGCGCTTCCCCGCCCGCGACGCGTTCAAGCGCATGCCGGTAATTGGCCAGCGCGAAGGCGCCGCCCGCTTTCGCAGCAACGCCGCGCGCGACCGTCGCCGGATCGAGATGGGCGAGGTCGACGAAAATCGCATGGTCGCCCGGCGGAATCGCCTCATTGCGGCCGATGACGACGAAGTCCGCACTGGCGCCGGCAAGCGTGGCGCCCGCGTCGAACACGCGCTTGTCGCCGATCACCACCAGACGCGCGATCTCGCGCACATCGGCCAGCGCGGCCACCTTTGCCGTGAGTTCCGGGCTGACGCCCGCGGGGTCGCCCATCGCGAGCGCGATCGTCGGTCGCGCAGTAGCAGTTGCGTTCAACGCACTCTCCAGTCCGATGTCGATCAGTTGGACAGCGCCCAAGTGGGCAGCCATGTCGTGATGCCAGGTACATAGGTGATGATCAGCAACGTCGCGATCAATGGCACGTAGTACGGCATCATCTCCACCAGCACATCCTTCATCGTCACCTTGGCGATGTCGGCCACCAGGAATAGCGCGAGTCCCATCGGTGGCGTGAGCAACCCGATCATCAGGTTGAACACCACCACCATGCCGAGATGCACCGGATCGACACCGGCCATCACCAGTGGCTTCGCAATGATCGGCGCGATCACGAGAATGGCCGTGGTGCTGTCGAGGAACATGCCCACCACGATGAGGAGCAGGTTGACGATCAACAGCAGCACATTGGGGTTGGTCGAGATGCCAAGGAGCACGCCGGTGAGCTTCTGCGGTACCTGCTCCACCGACAGGATCCAGCCGAACAGTGCTGCCACCGCCACGATCAGCAGGATGCCGGCCGACGCGCGGATCGTTTCGAACGCCGCGTCGAGCAGGCCCTTCACCGTCAATTCGCGATAGAAGAGGCTGCTGATCAGGATTGCGTAGGCCACGGTGACCGATGCGATTTCCGTCGGCGTGAAAAAGCCCAGCAACATGCCGGCGATGAGGATCACCGGCGCGACAATGGCTGGAAACGCCGGCTTGAAGTCGCGCCACAGCTCGCTGAACTTCGGCCAGCGCGGCGAGCGCGGATAGCCGCGCCGCACCGCCAGCCAGCCGGTCATCAGCATCAGCATGGCCACGCACAAGAGGCCGGGCAGGATGCCGCCCAGCAGCAGCTGGATCACTGAAACGCCCGTGACGGTGCCGTAGATGATCAGCGGAATCGATGGCGGGAAGATCGGGCCGACGATCGCGGACGAACTGGTCACCGCCGCCGCGAAAGCAGGCTTGAAGCCCTTCTCGCGCATCGCATCGATCTCGATACGGCCAATGCCGCCGATGTCGGCCAGCGCCGACCCCGACATCCCCGCAAAGATCAGGCTGCCGAAGATGTTGACCTGGGCAAGTCCCCCGGGCATGCGGCCCACCGCGGTGTCCGCGAACCGGTAGATGTACTTGGAGATGCCCGCGCTGTTCATCAGGCTGCCGACGAACAGGAAGACGGGCACCGCCACCAGCGGGAACGAATCGAGCGCATATAACGTACGCTGCGCGATCAGGTCGATCGGCAAGCCATTGGCAAAGATGTAGACGATGCACGGAATGCCGATCGCCAGCACGACCGGAAACCCGAGCACGAACAGCGCGACAAATGCGAGAACGACGAGAAAACCCTCCATGATCCGTTTCCCGTCAGGTGAGGACTGTCTGTTTGTCTTCGGGGCGGCGCCGTTTCCATGTGTGCGTGAACATGGCGGCCGTTTCGATCACCAGCAACAGCGAACCCACCACCAGCGGCCCCATGAAGAGCCAAAACGGCATCTCGAGCGTGGCCGTCTGGTTGTTGAGGTTGTTGGCAATGGTGATGACACCCGCGGCCAGCATCACGCCGAACATTGCGATGCCCGAGAGCTCGATGCCGAGCTGCAGCAGCCAGCGCGGATGGGGCGGGATCACCGCCTGCATCTCCTCCATCCGGATCTGGCCGCCCTGCTGCGTCACGTAGGACCCGCCGATGAACGTGAGCGTGATCAGGAAATAGCGCGCCAGCTCCTCCGCGCCGGCCATCGGCACGTTGAAGATGCCGCGCATCACGATCTGCGCGAGCGGCGTGAGGATGAGCGCCGCCAGCAGCGCCAGGCACATCCAGCGCACCGCGGCGCGCAGACCGTTGAGTACCTTCATCGTCATCCTCGATGCGTTGTGATTCTTCCGGCAATATTCGCGGGCTTTGCCCGCGAATATTGCGAAACTGCCGTTGGCACGCGCATCAGTGCGTGCCCCCTATTTGACCGCGCGAATCTGCTCGATATAGCCGGTCCACTCGGGGAAGTCCTTGTTGACCTGGCCCAGCACCGCCTTCTGGAAGGCCGCGACGTCGAGACCATCCTTCTCCTCGATGAACACCATGCCCTTGGCTTCGAGATCGGACCGATACTTGGCGGCGGTCTGCTTGTCCCAGTCGAGCGTCTTGGCGCCCACCTCGGCCATCGTGTCCTCGATGATCTTGCGGTCGGCGGCCGGGATGGCCTGCCAGGCCTTCTCGTTGACGAAGACCGACAGCACCGATTGCATGTGGTTGGTCATCATCACGTACTTCTGCACCTCGTAGAGCTTCAGGTTGTAGATGTTGGGCAGCGGATTTTCCTGTCCCACCACCAGCCCCGTGGCCAGTGCAGTGGCCAGTTCGGACACCTCCACCGGGGTGGCCACTGCGCCCATGCCGGTCAGCATCGACGACCACAGCTTCACCGGCACGCCGCGATACTTCTTGCCCGCCATGTCCTTCGGCGACAGCACTTTCTCCTTGGATGTCAGCTCGCGCGTGCCCTGGAAGAAGCTGCCGATGATGCGCATGTTGCCCTTGTCCACCAGCTGCTGATTGATCTTCACGAGCGCCGGCGATGTGCGCGGGTCGGTGGCGCGCAGGCTGTGCTCGGCGTCGCGATAGACGAACGGCGTGTTGAACACTGCGGTGTCGGGCACGATCTTGCCCAGCGACGCGAAGTCGTGATGGCCCATCTGGATGGCGCCCGACTTGATGCCGTCCACCATTTCGCCGACACCGCCCAGCTGCGAGTTGGGGAACACCTGGATTTCGACACGGCCATTCGTGCGCTCCTTGACGAGCTTGGCCACTTCATCGGCATAGAGCGTCTGCGGTGCGTTGGCCACGCCAACGTGCGCATAGCGAATCTTGATCTGCGCCTGGGCCAGCGGCGAAGCCAGCAATGTCGCGGCGACAACAGCCGCGGAGATCGAAAGTATCTTGCGAATCCTCGTTTGCATTGCGTTTCCTCCATCGGTTATCGAACATGTTTCCTGGCAGCTCCCGTAGGCGAGGCTTCAGCCTCGCGTGCATGCGAGGCTGAAGCCTCGCCTACGGAGAACCACGGAAATCCAACGTCAATTTCGTGGTGTTTTTTCGTACAACTTGAACACCGCCGACGTGTCGAGCTCGGCGAAGCCCTGGTGAATCAGCATCCGGTACAGCGAAAGTGCCTCGCCGGTCATCGGTGCCGGCGCCTTCAAGCCACCGGCAAATTCGTTGACCATCTCGAGATCCTTCAACAGTTGGCGCGCATAGCCCTGCGGCGCAAAATCTCGTTGGGCCATCCGTGGATACAGGCGCTGCAGCAGTGTGCCGTCGGCGTGGCCACCCGCCAGGCACTCGGGAATGCGCGCCGCGTCGATGCCCGCGGCCTCCGCCATCAACAGCGCCTCGGCCAGTACGGCATGCGTGCAGCCGACGATCAACTGGTTGATCATCTTCGCGACCAGGCCGGCGCCGACCGGACCCATGTGCGTGAAGCGGCTGGCGAGATCCTTCATGAGCGGCGTCACGCGGGCGATGTCGTCGGCATCGCCGCCCGCCATCACCGTCAACGTGCCCGATCCGGATGCGGGCGGACCGCCCGACACCGGCGCATCCACCCAGCGGCAACCGGTCTTCTCGGCCAGCTTGACGCCGAAGGCGCGACCCTTGTCGACCTTCACCGTGGAAAAATCGACGACCAGCTGCGGCGGCGTCAGCGCGCTTGCCACGCCATCGGCGCCGAACACGGCCTGCTCGACGGCTTCGGTGGTCGGCAGGTTCAGCAGCACGACGTCGCAATCGCGCGCGGCATCCGCCGGCGACGTCGCGGCATGCGCGCCGGCCAACGCCGCCGCCCGCACCTGCGCCGGCAGGATGTCGAAGGCACGCACGCCATAGCCGAGGGACACGAGACGCTTGACCATTGGCAGGCCCATCAGGCCGACGCCGACATAACCGATACGGGGACGTTGTTCGCTCATGGCATCGCGTAGATTCGAATGGCGTTGTCGCGGAACAGCGCCTGCTGCTCCGATGGGGAAAGATCGCGCACGATCTCGCGGAACCCGTTGAAGATCGTCGGCAACGTGGCGCACAGGCTGTCGACGGGAAAATTGCTGGCAAACATGCACCGGTCGGCACCGAAGAGATCGATCACCGTGCGCACGATGTCGCCGTTGGCCGCCGTGGTCCACGGCTGTCCACCCTGCCCCAATCCCGAAATCTTCACGTTGACGTTGGGGCACACGGCGAACGTGGTCATCGCGCGCTTCCATCCCGCGATGCCTGCAGGGCTGCGATCGGACGGCAGCCCGGTGTGATTGAGGATGATCGTGGTGTCGGGATAGTCGGCAGCCAGGCGCGCGGCCTCCGCCAGATGCCACCACGGCGTCTGCAGGTCGAAGCGCAGGCCGTTGCGGGCCAGTGCGGCGTACCCCGCGCGCCATGCGGGATCGGTGGTGCCGCCGGGCGCGCCATCGCCGGGCGCCTTGTTGGCGCGCGGCTTGTGCCGCACGCTGCGCACGAAATCGAAGGCGGCCTGCTGCTCCAGCACCTGCGCTGCATCCGGGGCGTCCAGCCACGCCTGCGACACCATCACGGTGGGCAGGTCGAACTTGCGGCGGAGTTCGTCGATGTAGCGCGTTTCGCCAAGCGGGTCCTGCGGATTCCACTCTGCTTCGACATACACCGTACGCTCGACGGTAAACGGCGCGGCATCGGCAAGGTACTCGGGCGGCAGATAGCGACGGCAGATCGCAGCGTAGTCGCCATAGCGAAACGGAATGCGCGGCTCGTCGTTGAGCCACGGATAGTAGTTGCGCGTGGGATCCCAGAAATGCTGGTGGGCATCGACGATCGCGAACGGCGCCGCGCCGCCTTCCGGGGCGGACGTCGTGACGGTGCTGGTCGGGCCGGTACCCATGCGCTCCTCCTTCACTGGGCTTGGTGACTACCGATCGCCCCGGCCGTATCCCGGCTCATCGGCGCAGTATGCACAAATTTTGGACATGCGTATACTGTATGCAGCATGCAGCAAGTGACTGCCGCCCGGGCGCGCCCTGCCCTCACTGCAGCCCACTGCTCTGCCCGCATGAACCACGATCGCGCCTGACCATGGATACCATCCTGCCCACCGCCGGCATCGCCGAAAACGCGCAGCCCATTGCCCGGCGCAGCCTGCACGACGAGGTGGTGACGCGCATCCGCGACATGATCATCGAAGGCGTGCTGGCGCCGGGCATGCGCGTGAACGAAACCCATCTGGGGCAGACGCTCGGCGTATCGCGCACGCCGCTGCGCGAAGCCTTGAAGTTCCTGGCCAGCGAAGGCCTGATCGAACTGGTCACCGCGCGCGGCGCGGTCGTGAAGAAGTTCTCGCCGAAGGACGTCCGCGACATGCTGGACGTGCTGTCGGTGCTGGAAGCGCTGGCGGCGAAGCTGGCGTGCCGCGAAGCCACCGACCCCGCGATTGCCGATGTGCGCCGCATTCACGACCGGATGGTGGACCGCTACACGGTGCGCGACCGGCTCGAATACTTCAAGCTCAACCAGCAGATCCATTCCGCCTTCCTGCAGCTCTCCGGCAATGCCGCGCTGGAGTCGGCGCACACCAGCATCCAGTCGCGGCTGAAGCGCATCCGCTACATCGGCAACCAGGAGCCGGAGAAATGGGCGGCGGCCATGGCCGAGCACGAGGACATGATCCGCTTCCTCGAAGCGCGCGACGGCGACGGCCTGGCCCGCGTGGTCACGCAGCACATGGAACACACGTGGGAGCGCGTGCGCCAGACGCTGTGAGGCCGCGGTACGGGTCGGCATCCCCTGCCGGACGCGCGGAAACCGGCGCAACGCAATCGCGGCCGCTGCACCGACCACCTTGATCGCGGGTGCGCGGCAACCCCGTTTTCGGCGAGAATTGCGCCTGTGCTCGATCCTTGGCGCAATTCCGAAGCGCCGCACGAATCGACGGGCCATGGTTGGTGCCGATCCAACCGCACGGAATCGGGGAGACATCGAGTTGAAGAAATTCCATGCAATGGGGCTGGTGGCCCTGTTCTGCATCGCGCCCTGGGTCGCGGCCGAGGAGCCCGACCATGCCATCCACGAAGAACTGCGCGGCGTGCTGCGCGAGGTCCAGTCGGCCATCAACAGCGGGCAGTACGACAGGATGCTGCCGTACCTCGCGCCCGACGTGGAGGCCACCAGCGTCACGCAGGAGGTGATGGGGAGTCGCGCCGACGTGTCGAAGTACTTCCAGACCTGGTTCGGCCCCACCGGCTACATGCGCAAGATGACGATGACGCTCGATGCGGACAAGCTCACCGAGTTGTCGCCCGACAAGCGCTTCGGACTCGTGCGCGGCAAGGCGCTCGAGCACTACGAAGCGAAGGACGGCGACGTCTTCGACTTCAACACCCGCTGGACCGGGGTGATGGCCGTGGGCGAGGACGGCAAGTGGCGCCTTCGCGCAATCCACTTCGGCACCAATCACCTCGACAATCCGGTATTGACCAAAGTGCAGCGCACGCTGGTGCGCGACGGCATCATCGCCGCGATCACCGCGCTGCTGGTGGGACTGGCGTTGGGGTGGTGGCTCGGGCGTCGGCGGCGGCCGGACTCGGCGGCGACGGGCGCATAGAGGGACAGCGGCGGCATGACGATCACACCATGGCGCGGCGGCAGCAGTCACGGGCAGGATCGCAGTTGTCGCTCTACGCGCTGAAGCCACGGTTCCAGGCCTGGTTGCGCCCGGCGGTCGGCACGTTCGTGCGCGCGGGCATCACCGCCAACCAGGTCACGATGGCTGCCGCCGTCATTTCGGTGGCGGTGGGCGCGTTCATCCTGTGGCGACTGCCGGACACGCTGGCCTTCGTGCTGATCCCGCTGTGGATGTTCGTGCGCATGGCGTTCAACGCCATCGATGGCATGATGGCGCGCGAATTCGGGCAGCAATCCCACCTCGGCGCCTACCTCAACGAACTGACCGACGTCGTCGCCGATACTGCGCTGTACCTGCCCTTCGCGTTCATCGCGCCGTTTGCGCCGACGTGGGTGGGCGCGGTGATCGTGCTGGCGGTGCTCAGCGAGTATGCGGGCGCGCTGGGCACCATGATCGGCGCCTCCCGCCGCTACGACGGCCCCCTGGGCAAGAGCGACCGCGCGTTCGTGTTCGGCGCCCTTGGCGTGTGGGTCGGCTTGGCGTCGCCACTCCCGGAATGGGCGGCGTACGTCATGCCCGTGTTCGCGGCGCTGCTGGCGCTCACCATCATCAACCGGGTCCGCGGCGGGCTCAACGAAGGCGCATGACATGAACGACCTGACGGCCGGCCCGCAACTGCGCCCCGTGCACGAGCGCACCTTTGCGACGCACGATGGCGTCGATCTCTTCTACCGGCACTGGCCGGCGATGCGCGGCCCGGCACGCGGCGCGATCGTGTTGTTCCATCGCGGCCACGAGCATTCGGCGCGGATGGCGCACCTCGTCGACGAACTCGTGCTGCCCGACTTCGATTTCTTCGCGTGGGATGCGCGCGGCCACGGCCGTTCGCCGGGCGCCCGCGGCGATGCGCCGAGCTTCGGCACGTCGGTGCGCGATGTGCAGACCTTCATCGACCACATCGGCGCGCAGCAC
>JANNYI010000235.1:0-13278 GCA_031410015.1 Betaproteobacteria bacterium
GCACCGGTGCGTGCGTTCACGCTGATCCGCAATGGCAACGGCACGGCCAGTTTCGCCACGGCCGACAGTACCGCGCCGCATCTCAACACGTACTCGATCCTGAGTACCGCGGCGGCCAACGGGCAGTGCTGGACGTGTCTCGTGAACACGCAGCCGGTGAACATGTTCGGACCGTAAGGCGGGCCACCGGTTGACCTCGACCGCGGGATCGCCGCGCGTCGAGGGGGAAGGGTTCGCGCGGCCGGCCACCGCTGTTGCGTTGACCCTGAAACCCGTTTCTTGAATAATCCGGGCCTCGGTGCGTGTTGCCCACGCCACGCGCCCACCCTGCAACGAGTCGATGGGCCGCACATTGAGCGCGGCCTCGGCACGCGCGTCCGCTGAATGGAGTAGTGCAATGCCCATCGTTGTCTCCCGTATGTTCTACGCCTTCGCGTTCGCGACGCTCGTCCTCCTCCAGTGCGCGACGGCCGGCGCGGCGCCCACCGTGAACCTGCAGGCGGCTAGCAGCGGGATGTGGCGCGACGTGGAACAGCGCAGCGTGGTGGCCGCGGGCGAGCGGATGACGGTGCCGCAGCGCTACCGGCTGGTGGCGCTCGATGCGGCCGTGTTCAACGAGACGATGGCGCTGGCGCCGATGGAGTTCTCGGCCGCCGCACGGCAGGTCGCGCTCGTTGTCACGCTGCCGCTGCCCGATGGCGGCACGGGGCGCTTCCAGATTGAGGAGACGCAACTGATGGCGCCGGCACTGGCCGCGAAGTTTCCGGAGATCCGCACGTGGACGGGGCAGGGCATCGACGATCCGTCCGCCACCGCGCGGCTCGACTGGACGCCGCAGGGCTTCCACGCAATGGTGCTGTCGACCAAGGGCCGGGTCTTCATCGATCCGTACAGCCGCGGCGACACGGCCCATTACATCAGCTATTACACGCGCGACCAGGCGCCGCCGGATCGCACGGGTTTCACGCTGCATCCGCCGATCGATCCGAACCCTGCGCTGTCGACGCAGATTCAGCAGCGGTCGAGAACGAGGGCCAACGCGTCCTTGGGCGCGCAGATGCGCACCTACCGGCTGGCGGTGGCGGCGACGAAGGAATATACGAATTTCCACGGCGGCACCGTGGCGCTGGGCCAGGCGGCGATCGTCACTGCGGTCAATCGCGTGGTCGGCATCTACGAGGTGGAGGTGGCCATCCGGATGCAGCTGGTGGCCAACAACGACCGCCTCGTCTACACGACGGGCAATCCCGGTCCGTATACCAACAACGACTCGACGGCGATGCTGGCGCAGAACCAGACCAACGTCGACGCCGTGATCGGGACTGCCAACTACGACATCGGCCACGTGTTCAGCACCTACGGCGGTGGCGTTGCCGAGCTGCGGTCGCCGTGCGTCGCCGGGCAAAAAGCCAAGGGCACGGCGGGCCTGACCGCACCCACCGGCGATGCGTTCTGGGTCGGTGTCGTCGCGCACGAAATGGGACACCAGTTCGGCGCCAATCACACGTTCAACGGCAACAACTTCGCCTGCAACCCCGGCAGTCGCAATCCGGCCACTGCCTACGAACCGGGCAGCGGTTCCACGATCATGTCCTACGCCGGGCTCTGCGGCACGGTGGACCTGCAGTCCAAAAGCGATCCGTACTTCCATACCGTCAGTTTCGACGAGATCGTCGCGTTCACGACCACCGGTGCCGGGAATTCGTGTGCGGCCATTACGGCAACGAACAACAATCCGCCGGTGGTCACCATGCCGGTGGGCAGCTTCAACATTCCCGCCAGCACACCCTTTGCGCTGACCGGCGCGGCCACCGATGCCGACGGCGACGCACTGACCTACAACTGGGAAGAGTTCGACCTCGGCCCCGCCGGTCCACCGGGGGTGTCCACCAGCGCGCCGTTCTTCCGCTCGTGGAACCCCACCACCAGCCCCACGCGCACGTTTCCCGCACCGGCCAATCTTCTCGCCGGCACGCCCGCCTCCGGCGAAGTGTTGCCCAGCGACTCGCGCGCGCTCATCTTCCGGATGACGGTGCGCGACAACCGCGGCGGCGTGGCGTACGGCACGCTCGCGTTCAACGTATTTTCGGACATCGGTCCTTTCGCGGTGACAGTGCCCAACACCAACGTGACATGGGCGCCGCTCAGTACGCAGACCGTGCAGTGGAAGGGTCGCAACACCCAATCGATCTGCACGTCCGTCGACATCCTCCTGTCCACCGACGGCGGCCGCACATTTCCCACCGTACTGCTGGCGGGCGAGGAGAATTTTTTTGCGGCCTCGGTGACGCTGCCCAACGTGAATACGGCACAGGCACGCATCAAGGTGGCGTGCACCGACAACGTGTTCTTCGCCATCTCGCCCGTCGATTTCACGATTGGCGTGAATCCCGGCCCGGTCGTTGCCACCAAAGCGGCCACCAGTGTCGGGCAGACCGGCGCCACGCTCAACGGCACCGTCAGCAGCAATGGCTCCGCCACGACGGTGACGTTCAACTACGGCACGACCTCCGCCTACGGCGCCACCGTCACGGCAGCGCAAAGCCCGCTGGCCAGCGGCGCCACCAGCGCGCCCGTATCCGCGGCCGTCACCGGCCTCGCGTGCAACACGCTGGTTCACTTCAAGGCGGTGGGCGTGAACGGTCTTGGCCCCACCAGCGGCAGCGACCTCACGTTCACCACGGCGGCGTGTCCGGTCGCCACGACGCTGCTGTCCAGCAACAACAATCCCTCGTCGGTGGGTGCGCCCGTGGAGTTCACGGCGTCGGTCACCGGCATCGCGCCGACGGGAACAGTCGTGTTCAAGGACGGCGGCGTCGCGATCACCGGCTGCGAGGCCGAGGCCATCACCGGCACCGGCAACACGCGCATCGCGACGTGCGCTACCAGCGGCCTTGCGCAGGGCACGCACACAATCACCGCGGCGTACAGCGGTGACGCGGGCAACAATCCGTCGACTTCCACCGGCCTCACGCAGCAGGTGCTGGCCGGTGGTATCGGCATCGCCACCGTCGTCATCAACCCTTTCGGGCCGGTCACGGTGACGGGCGCGACACTCGTCGGCAACATCATCTCCAACTTCAGTTCGGCAGTGGTGATTCAACTGGGCGCAGCACCCGGTAACGGCACGGCGCTCGCCGAGATCGACTTCCAGGGTCTCAACATCGATCCGGGCACCGCGCTCACCATTCGCTCCGGGGCACCGCTGCAACGGGTGGTGCTGAAGAACGTGAGCGGCAACTTGAGCAGCATCAACGGCGCGCTGCTGGCGATGGGGGGCAACGGTGCCGCGCCGCCGGTCCTCGATCTTGCCGGCAGCGGAGGCATGACCGTCTCGAAGGTCGGCGCCGTGACCGCGCCGTCTGGCCTCACGCTCGATGCGCTCGGCGGCACGTGGACCACCGGCCAGGACATCAACGTTCTCGGCGCGGTGGATGGCGGCAGCCGGTTGCAGCTCTACGGCGCCAACGTGAAGGGCAGCGGTGCGCTGAAAGGCGACGCCATCACCGTGGCCACGTTCGGCAGCGCCAGCAATGCCGTCAACAACGGCGGGTTCTTCCTGCAGAACGGGCTGCAGCTTTACCCCAAGACCGCAGGTTCAGTTGCCTTGACGCTGGCCGCTTACGGCCCTGCGCCGCAGGTGCTCAACCTGTTCGTGCATGGCAACGTGGCGGCGTGGATGCCGTCGGCGTGGCCCGGCGGCGTGAACCTGCCGCCGAACAATGCGGTCGTGGCGCCCGGCGGGTTCCGCCCACCCGGCGTACCTCTTCCGGCCTATGGCGGCGGCAGCATGATCCTGCAGGCCACGGGCAAACTCTCGCTCGTCAATGGCGGCACCAACGACTTTGTGTTTCCCGGCAGCGTCGTGTTCAAGGCTGCGGGCGCAATCGACCTGCGCGGCGTGCTGGTGAACCAGGGCTGGAACACGGCGGGCAAGCCGTTCCAGGGCGTGTACTTCGAGGCGCCTTCCATCGGCAGTTCGCTGGGCAACATCCAGGTCTACGGCAACGATTTGAACTGGGTGAACTTCAGCACGTTGCCCACCGCGCCGGTGCGCGCATTCACCTTGGTGCGCAATCCCAACGGCACGGCGAGTTTCGCGACGGCGGACGCCACCGCGCCCCATCTCAACACGTACTCGATCCTGAGCACCGCGGCGGCCAACGGGCAGTGCTGGACGTGTCTGGTGAACACGCAGCCGGTGAACATGCTCGGGCCTTGATGACCTGAGGCGGCATCCCCGCCAAGGGGGCGAAAAACGGTCAGGGCTACAATGGCCCGATCAAGTCGCCGCCGTGGGGATGCCCTGCCTGACACCGCAGCTGGTTTAGTCGACGTCGATTCACCCGACCTGTTGCCGTCGGATGCCGTGGGCGCGGCGTATTGCGCGTTCGCGGTCGTCCTGACAGTGGCGGCGGCGTTTCTTTCCAGCCAGCCGCTCGGCGTGGCCTGGCTGCTGGGGCAAATCCTCTTCGCCTTTGCATTCCTCGAGTGGTTCGTGCTGCTGCACGAAGCGGGACATCGCACGCTGTTCCGGCATCGCGTTCCCAATTTCGTCGCCGGCACCATCGCCGGTTTCTTCGCGTTGATCCCGTTCACGGCGTGGCGGCACATTCACGCGCGGCACCACCTGTGGACCGGCTGGCAGGACATGGATGCGACCACGGCCACGCTGGTGCCGCGCACCATCGCGCCATGGGAGAAGGCGGCGATCAACTTCGCGTGGCGCACCGGCCTGCCGCTGTTTTCCGTGCTGTATCGGCTGCAAAACTACTGGAACCTGATCCGGCTGCGTGGTTACTTGCGCGCGGGGGTGGTCACGCGCATCGGCATCGAAGGTGTGTTGCTGTTGCTTGCGTATGGTCTTCTGGCGTTCTGGGTCGGGCCGTGGCATCTGTTGGGTGCGTGCGGACTGGGGCTGCTGCTGGCGCTGGCCATCCAGGATCCGCTTCTCTTGAGCCAGCACACGCACATGCCGCGACATCTGACGCTGGGCGAGTCGGTGCGGCCATTTCCGGCGCGCGAACAGGAGCCGTTCACGCGGTCGCTGCGTTTTCCTGCATGGTTTTCGCGGCTGATCCTGCATTTTGATGCGCATGAGCTGCATCACATGTTCGTCCGCGTGCCGGGCTATCGGCTGCGGCGCATCGATTATCGTCCCGCCAACGAGGTCCACTGGTGGCAATGGCTGCGCGCGGCCAAGCGGCTGACCGGCGTTGAATTCCTGTTCGGCAATCGCGACGAGTCCGGGTTTCCGTATTGATGACCGCACCCGCGGCACTGCCGTGCGCGGTATTTTTGCTGCTGGCCTTCGGGCTCGCCGGTGTCGCGCATGTGTTGTGGCTGCGCAGCGCGTGGTCGCGGCCGTTTGCGCGGCCCCTCGACGGCGGTGCGAGCGTCGGTGGACGGCGTCTCCTTGGCGACAACAAGACCTTGCGCGGCGTGATGGTGATGCCGGTGGCTGCGGCGGCTGCATTTGCGGCGTTTGCAGCGTATCGCTCCCAGTTGCCGGCGTGGCTTGCCACCGGGATCTGGGACTTGCCGGCCCCGCCGATGGCGGCCGTCGGCTTTGTTGCGGGCCTCGCGTTCATGCTGGCGGAGTTGCCGAACTCGTTCTTCAAGCGTCGGATCGGTGTGGCGCCGGGCGAGGCGCCGGCGTCGCCGGCATGGCGCGCGTTGTGCCTCGTGATCGATCGTTGCGATTCCACGCTCGGCGCATTGATCGTCGTCACAATCCTGTTGCCCGTGCATCCGGCCACGTGGCTGTGGGCGTTGCTTCTGGGGTCAGGGTTGCATTGGCTGTTCAGCATCTGGCTGTACCGTCTGAAACTCAAGCGGCGGCCGTCATGAGCGGTTTCGATCATGTGCTGGTGCCGCTGCACAGCGCGCGCGATCCGGCGCTGTTCGGCGGCAAGGCGGCGTCGCTGGCGCGGATGCTGGCGGCGGGCTTTGCGGTGCCGCCAGGCTATGTGGTGGCGGACGGCGCGTTGCAGCGGCAGTTGCGGCAGGCGGGTCTCGCGGCGGCTGTGGAGGCGCTGCACGATAGTGTTGCCGCGGCGGAACCAGCGCAGATGGAAGAAGGCGCGCGCGATCTCGCCACGCGGCTGCGGGCAACGCCGCTGGCGCCGGAACTGCAGGCGGCACTGCGGACGGTCGATTGGGCCCACGACGACGCGCCGCTGGCCGTGCGCAGTTCGGCGGTGGGCGAGGACTCGGCCGCGCATTCGTATGCCGGCCAGCTCGACTCGGTGTTGCACGTGCGCGGGGACGAGGACTTGCGCGACGCCGTGCTGGCCGTCTGGGCGTCGATGTGGACGCCGCGATGCCTGCATTACCAGCGCCAGCGCGGGCTGCGCGTGACCAGCATGGGCGTGATCGTGCAGACGCAGGTCGACGCGCGTCATGCCGGCGTGCTGTTCACGCGCGCGCCGGTGGCCACGGCCGGCGCGGTGCCCGACATGGTCATCGAATATTGCAGCGGACTGGCCGATCGCCTCGTGTCCGGCGAGGCCGAGCCCGCGCGCATCCTGTTCGATCGTCAGCGTGGCGCCATTCGCTCGCATGGGGAGGGCGAAGCGGACTGTCCACTTCTCGACGACGGCGATATCCGCACGCTGGTGCGCGAAGCGTTGCGGCTGGAGGCGCACTTTGGCGAGCCGCTCGACATCGAATGGGCCTTCGATGTCGCCGGCAAGCTGTGGCTGCTGCAGGCGCGGCCGATCACGGCAGCGTCTGCGCCGTTGCGGCCGGTGGTGTGGACCAACGCCAACATCGCCGAGAATTTTCCGGAGCCGGTGTCGCCGTTTCTCCATTCGATCGTGCGCCGCGGGTATGCCGCGTACTTTCGCAATCTCGGCATCGGCTTCGGCATTTCGGCGCGCCGGATCGCGGCGATGCACGATGCGCTCGAACAGATCGTCGGCACGCATGGCGGCCGCCTCTATTACAACCTCACCAACATCCATGCCGTGATCGCGCTGGCGCCCGGCGGGCCGTGGCTGGTGGGCGCGTTCAACAATTTCGTCGGGGCCACCGAGATGCCGACACCACTTGGCGTGCCGCAACTTGGGCGCGTGGGGCGCGGCCTGGAATGGGCGCGCGTCGGAATGAAGACCACCGCGCAGTATGTCCGCGTGAATGCCGGCCTCACACGCTTCGAGAGCTCGGTGGATGCGTTCTGCGCCCGCACGGAGCCGACCGCGCTGGCGCGCATGTCCACGACCGACTTGCGGAACGCCTTGCGCGAATTCCTGGCGATCCGCCTCACGCGCTGGAACGCGGCCGCGCTGGCGGATACGGCGGCGATGGTCTGCTACGGCGCATTGCAGCGACAACTCCGGCGCTGGCTGCCCTCCACCGACAGCGAAAACCTGCACAACAACCTGCTGATCGGATTGCCGGGGCTGGCCAGCCACACGCCGGTGGAAAAATTGTGGGACCTGTCGCGCGCGATCCGGGCGAATCCGGCGCTGGAATCGGTGTTCGCCAGCGCCGACGTCGCCACGCTGGAGCAGCGGCTGCGCGACGAGCCGCGCTTGACGGACTTTCGCGCCGCGTTTGCACGGTATCTCGAGCAGTGGGGCTTTCGCAGCTCGGGCGAGCTGATGCTGACGCGGCCCAGCCCCGAGGAAGATGCGCGGCCCACGCTGGAACTGCTGCGCAGCTACGCGCAGATGGACGCGCCGTCGCCGCAGCATCAGCTTGCCGAGCAGGCGGCGGCGCGGGAAGTGGCCACGCGCGAAGTTGAACGTCGTCTCACCCCCAATGCGTTGTGGCGCGCGCTGCCGTTCAGCCGTGCGTGGCAATTGCGCCGCCTGCTGGCGGCAACGCATGGCGCCATCCGGTTGCGCGAGCGCGCGCGGCAGAAGCAGGCCAAGCTCTATGTCCGGTTGCGCCACATCGCGCGCGCCATTGGCGGCAGGCTGGTCGCATCCGGCCATCTGGCGGTGGCCGACGATGTCTTCTTCCTCACCTGCGAGGAAGTGGATGCATTGCCTGGCGATGATGCGACGACGCCTCACGCCGTTCAACACTTGGTGCGCGAGCGCCGCGACGAACATGCGCGGCTGGCCGCGATGACGCCGCCTGACAGCTTCACGCTGGGATTCGGCGAGTCCTTCTCGCCGTCGGCCGTGGCGGCGTCGAACAGCGCGGTGATGGATGACGCCGATGCGAGTGCCACGCTGCAGGGAACCGGTGCGTGCGGCGGGCGCATCGTCAGCAACGCCGCGGTGCTGGCCGACGCCACCGAGGCGGGACGCATGCAGCAAGGCGACATCGTGGTCACGCGGCAAACCGATCCCGGCTGGGCCTGCGTCTTCTTTCTCGCCCGTGGATTGGTGGTGGAACGTGGCGGCATGCTGTCCCACGGCGCGATCATTGCGCGCGAGCTGGGCATTCCAGCGGTGGTGGGGGTGCGCCATGCCACGCGGCGCATCGCGCATGGCGTGCGCCTGGCGGTGGATGGAGATCGCGGTGTCGTCGACATCCTTTCCTGACGATCTCCGCCGCTACGCCGCGAACCGCCTGCTGACGGGGCGCATCGTGCCGCTGTGGCTGGTGCTCGCGGCTTGCGCGGCGGGCGTATCGCGTGCGCCGACGGTGATGTCCACCGTGGCCGGCGCGGCGCTGGCCGCGATGCTGATTACGCAGTTCCGCCTGTGGGACGACCTGGCCGACCGGGATCACGACGCCGTGATGCATCCTGGGCGGGTGCTGGTGCTCACGACGCATGCGCGACGCTTCAAGCAGGTCTGTGCGTTGCTGGCGGTGCCCATCGTTGCGCTGCTCGCTTTGGCTTTCAGCGCGAACCACGTCATCGTCTACGGCGTTCTGGTCGCCGCGATGGCGTTGGTGTACGCCGTGTGCGGCAGCGCCACGCCGCGCCTCCTGCGCTCGCACCTCGTGCTGCTCAAGTATCCGGTGTTCATCGGGCTCTGTGCGCACGTTCCCGATACGGCCCTCATGCTGCGGGTGGGCGCGACATTCTTCGTGCTGATGAGCGTGATCGAAAGCAGCAGCGAACCTGCGCCGGCCCGGATGCTGGCATGGACGATCGCGATGATCACGCTGGTGGCACTATGCGTGCTGTGATGCGCGCCGACTCCACCACGCCCGCCGGCCCGCCGCCGGACGCCTTCGAGCCCGTCGCCTGCTATCAATGCGGCAGCACGCAGTCGCACCCGCTGGTGGTGGGCATGGACGATCTCACCGGCAAGCCCGGCCATTTCCAGTTCGTCACGTGCGACCAATGCGGACTGGCGTATCAAAACCCGCGCCTGACGCTGGCGAACATCAAGCCGTATTACGACGACGAATACATCGCGCATCGGAAAAAGACCGACTGGGGCTGGCTTACACCGTTCTATCTCAAGGCCATGCGCCGACACGATCTCGCCAAGATGGCGCTGGTGGATCGTTATGTGAAGTTGCGGCAGGGATCGAAGGTGCTCGACATCGGCTGCGGCGCGGGCAGCTTTCTGCAGGAACTGGTGGCGCGCGATGGCGTGCAGGCTACCGGCGTGGACTTCAAGGATCTCTCCCACCTGCCGGGCTTCGAGCGCATCGACTTTCGCTGCGGGCTGCTCGCCGAGCAGGCGCTGGCCGAGCGCAGCTTCGACCTCGTCACGATGTGGCATTTTCTCGAGCACGACTACGATCCGCTGCGCACGCTGGCGCGCGGCCGCGACCTCTTGGCGGCGGATGGACGCATGGTCATCGAGGTGCCGCGTCTCGACAGCTTTACGTATCGCCTGTACCACGAGCGCTGGCCCGGCCTGCAGGCGCCGCAGCACACGGTGCTGTTCACGCGCGACAGCCTGCTGGCGATGGTGCGCAGCCAGGGCCTGGTCGTCGAGGAATACCTGCCCTACGGCGCGTTCCCGCCGTACTTCTATCTCTTCACCGGCCTCGCGTTCAAGTTCCTGAAGGGGCGTGGCCTCAATCTCGATCGCGCAATCCTGCCGTACTTCATCGGGCAGGTGCTGTGCACACCGGTGCTGCTGCTGCAGCGGCGGCTGAACCTCGCGATGCAGACCGTGATTTGCAGGCGTGGATGACGATGGAGGGACGCATCGTCTTCGGGTTGCGCGCCGGCGCCACGCTGGTGCTGATGAGCGTGGGCGCGCTCGTGATGCTGGTCATCGCCACGCTCACCCTGTTCCAGTGCCGGCGGTTCTACAGCGAAGGCATTGCCACGCCGCTGGGTCGCCTCGCGTTGAAGATCTGGGGCATCCGCATTCGTGTCCACGGCCATTGGCCGGTGGCGAAGGGCCAGGTCGTCTACGTGTCGAATCACACGTCGACCATCGACCTCTTCGCGCTCATCGCGCTGGGGCTGCCCAACACGCGTTACTTCTTGAGTGGCTTCCTGCGCAAGCTGGTGCCGCTCGGCGTGATCGGCTATTGCATCGGCATCTTCTGGACGGTGCCGCAGGATTTGCAGGCGCGGCGAATCGAAATCTTCCAGCGCGCCGCCGGCGTGTTGCGGCGAACCGGCGAGTCGGTGTATCTCAGCCCTGAAGGCGAGCGCATCACCACCGGGGACATCGGGCACTTCAACAAAGGGTCGTTTCATCTCGCGCTGGCACTCGGCGTGCCGATCGTGCCGGTCTTCATCGCCATTCCGCCTGCCATCAACCCGGGGAAGGGCTTGAATGCGGCATCCGGCATGATCGATGTTCATTTTCACGAGGCGATATCCACCGCCGACTGGCGGCTGCCGGACCTGATCGCGCACAAGGAAGCCGTGCGTCAACGCTTTGTCGAGTGGAATCGCGCCGAGCGCGCGGGGGCGGCGGCATGAGCACCATGCTCGCCGCGACACCACGCGAGGATGCCGTGCTCGATGCGGCCATCGCGCCCAACGGGGCACCGGCAACATCGTCCACCGTGTTCCTCACCGGCGCCACCGGCTTTCTCGGCGCGCAGGTGCTTGCCGAGATTCTGCGCGAGACGGATTGGCGCGTGATCTGCCTGGTGCGCGCGGATGATTCGGCGGCTGCGGCGCAACGCGTTGTCGATGCCCTCGCGGCCACTGGTCGCGAGGGCATCGATACGGCGGGCCGCGTCACGGCGTTGTGTGGCGACCTGGCGGAGCCCGACTTCGGGCTCGCGGCGGCGGACTTCGACGACCTCGCCGCCACCGTCGGACAGATCATCCACTGCGCCGCGGAAGTGAGCTGGAACCGTTCATACGCGCGCCTGCGAGGTAGCCATATCGACGGCACGGTGACCGCGATTCGCCTCGCGTGCCTGGGTCCGCGCAAGGCGCTGCACTTCGTGTCCACGCTGGCGGTCTGCTACGTGCCCGGCGGACCGGAGACCGTGGACGAAACCGTCGACATGGCGCCGTATCTCGACGCGATGCCGCTCGGCTATGCGCAGGCCAAATGCGTCGCCGAGTCGCTGCTGCGGCAGGTGGCCGCGCGCGGGTTGTCGGTGACCATCCTGCGTTGCGGCCTCATCTGCGGCGACAGTGTCAGCGGCGTGTCGAATCACGACGACCTGCTGTCGCGCATGTTGCGCGGCACCGTGCAGGCGCGCATCGCGGCCGACGTGGACTGGGCGCTCGATTGCGTGCCCGTCGACACGGTGGCGCAGGCGTTGCGCCTGCTGGCCGAGGACGTGCCGGCGGGCCTGCGCGTGTTGCATCAGCACCACGACGAGCCGCGCCAATGGCGGGAGATGGTGCTGTGGCTGCGCCTCAACGGTTACGACGTGACGCTGGTGCCGCTCGACGAATGGCTGGCAATGGTCGGCGATCGTGACGGCGGGCGTGCACCGGACCTGCACGCGATGCAGGCCTTCTTTCTGGCCCGGCCGCCATCGCTCGAAGGACGCAGCCTGACCGAGTTGTATCTGGAACCCAATCGGCGCCGCATCCGCGCCACCCATTCGCGCGCGTGGTTCGATGCGCGCGGCCTGGTCACTCCGCGGCTGGATGCGCACCTGCTCGACCGCTATCTGGTCCGCTATCGCCGCACGGGATTTCTGCCCGCCACCGCGGTATTGCCGAAGGGCGAGAGTGATCGTCCGTTGCGCGCGTCGGTGACGAAGGGCCTGCGCGCGACGCTGCACGCGCCGACCCTCGAACTCGGCGCATTCGAGGCTGTGCCGCTGTCCGGCAGCGGCGTCTTGAGCGAGCTGAGCACGGTCACCAGCGCGCGGTGTTCCGGTTTGTGGCGTTGCTCGATCGAGTTTCGCCGATCGACAGAGGGACCGGCCGAAAGCCTGGACGCGGTGCTCAAGTTGCGGTCGACCGAGATGGATCAGGACGCGGCGACACTGGCCGTCGCGGACCTGTGTTCGCCGCATCTGGCCACCGCGTTTCGTGCCCATCTGCAGGGCCTGGCCTACCGGGGCGGCGGCGCGCGCGAGATCGCCCTCGCGACAGGCGGCGACGACCGACTCACCCGCTTCATGCCGCGGCTCCATGCCGTGATTCCCCCGTCCGATGAAGCATGCGGCGGCGTGCTCGAGGAATTCCTCGATGGCGTCGACCTGATCGATTCCGCCGACGCCGTCGAACAATGGCGAAGCGAACACATCGACGCGGCCGTGCATGCGCTCGGCCAGATCCACGCCGTGTGGCTCGGCCGGGAAGCAGCGTTGCTGCGGCAGCCGTGGCTCGCGCGCGGCGCCGACGACCTCGGTGGCATGCTCCCTCTGTGGCGGGCACTGGGCAAATTCTCCGCGCCGTTGTTCGCGCCGCACCTTGGAGCGCATGGCGCATCGACGCAGCGCGCGCTGCTTGCCCAGTTCCGGCATTGGTGGCCGCGGTGGCGCGCGCTGCCGCGCACGCTGGTGCATAACGACTTCAACCCGCGCAACCTGGCGTTCCGACGAAGCGGCACCGGCCCCGTGCTGTGCGCCTATGACTGGGAGCTGGCGACCATCGGGCCACCGCAAAGCGACCTGGCCGAGCTGCTGTGCTTTGTCCTGCCCAGCGCGGAGGCGCCGCAGGCTGCGCAGCATTGGCTCGATCTGCATCGCCGCCGTTTGGAAGAGGCATCGGGTTGCAGCATCGCCCCGGCGGCGTGGCACGCCGGATTCGTCCTCGCGTTGCGGCACTACATGGTGAGCCGATTGCCGCTCTACGCGATGATCGATCGCTTCAAGCCGCAGTTGTTCCTCGCTCGGGTGGTCGGCAATTGGGCCAGCCTGTACCGCTGGGCCGAGACGGCGGAAGGCGCGACGCACTCCTGATCAACGGTCGGTTTCTCCGAACAGCGCAGCGGGAAGTCCCGCCACATCGCAGCGCATCGCGAACACCGCGCC
>JANNYI010000236.1:0-7849 GCA_031410015.1 Betaproteobacteria bacterium
GCAGCCGGTCCACGCGTAGGTGCTGGGGCTGTTCGTGCACGACGAGGTGATCGTCAACGTCTGGCCCACCGTGGGGGTCAGGCTGCTGGGCGTGAGTGTGCAGACCGGCGTCTGCGGAATCGACACGCCGCCCCAGTTGACGTTGACGGACGACGGCGAACTGGTGCCGGCCGAGTTGCTGCCCGTGACGGTGTAGGTCTGCACGCCGGTGACCTGCGACGACGTGGAGCATTGCACCTGGCTGCATGTGACGCCGGTCCACGAATACGAGGTGGGATTGTTGGCGCACGAGGCCGACAGCACGATCGACTGCCCCACCTTCGGGTTTTCGTCGCTGGCCAGCGCAGTGCATACCGGCGTGAAGACGTTGCCACCGCCGCCGCCGCCGCCACCACCACCGCCGCCACCGCCGCCACCGCCGGCGGCCTTCCATTCGACGTCGACCCCGGCGCGCAGCCCGGTGCCGGATGCATTGGCGCCGGCCACCGCATAGCGCGCGAAGCCCGCCGTATTGGACGTGGTCGAGCAGCTGGTAGCCGTGCTGGAGCAGGCGGGGATGACGGCGCAGATCTGCTGGATCAGGTAATTGCACTCAAGCCAGTCGATGCGCGTGGGTGTCTGGTTGCAGTTGGCGGTAAGGATGAGCGCCGTGCCGTTGGTGGGCGTGGTGGACGACGGCGAGATCGTGCAGATCGGCAGCGCGCCCGCAGCGGACCACGTGACGGCCAGCGTGACCGGCGCACCGGTGCCCTGCGCATTGGTGCCGGCCACCGAGTAGCTTGCGGCGCCCGCGGTGGTGCGCGTGACCTGGCACGTGTTGCTGGTGCTGGTGCAGCCGGACCATGCGAACGCCGTGGGGCTGTTCGAGCACACGGCGGTGAGCGTCAGCGTGGAGTTGACGAGCGGCGCGCTGCTGCTGCCGGTGATCGTGCAGACGGGCGATCCGGCAGGCGGTGCGGGAACGACGGCGCCGCCGCTGGGTTCGCAGAACGCGACGGGCTGCTGCGGATTGCCGTCGCCCTCGGGCACGTAGCCCTTGGCGATCATCTCGTTGTAGACGGACTGTTGATTGGTGTAGCGATGGTTGACGTCGGCGCGCTTGTTCCACAGCCGGTACACCGGGGACGTGTCGGTCGGGCAATTGCCGGTGTTGGGGTCGACGGCGAATGCGCGGAAAACTTCGGGGGATTCGAACTGCCACTGCTGCGCGAACTTGACCTTGACCGCCTCGCATTCGTCGGGCTTGGAGGAATAGAAGTGCGAGTCGATGCCGGCCTCGGGGAGGCCGTAGAACCGGCACACCGGCGACGTGGCGGCAACCGTCGCGCCGGTTTTCACGACCGGGAAGCGATAGCCGGTGCGCGTCCAGCCGACGAGCTTGCCGGAATCGAGGTTGGCGATTTCGACGGGTTCGATCGTGACGAAGTAGTGATCGAGAGACTTGTAGAACTCGACCAGTTCGGTCTTGTCGGCGCTGGACACTGCCGTGAATCCAGGCAGTGAAGTCAGCGCGAAGAGGAGGCCGAGCAGAATTTTTTTGCGCATGTGAAATCGCCGGGAACGACCCCGGCGCGTAAGGATAGGGAGTACAGCCATTATAGGACATGTACTACGCAATAATGGTTCCACCTCCGACACGCGCGCGCGATCGGCGGCGGAGCGGTCGATGTGTCGTGCTGCGACGACAACTGCGAGTGAAACGAACGACGCTACGTCAGCCGTTGGCTGCCAGCGGAATGGCTTCGGGCTGGTCGACGACGTTGTCGATGCCTGCCACCTGGAACTGAAGTCCCTTGATCTGCAGGCGGATCGCGGCCTCGTGCTGCTCCAGCTCGACCACGCGCTCCTCCAGCTCGCCGCTTGCCTGGTGGATGCGCTTGATGCTGTCCAGGCGCCGGCGCAGTTGCAGGTGATGCTCGCGCACCTGCGTTTCCAGCGGCGACATCACCGCCTTCAACCATGCCTCGAGATCGCGGTTGGCGATCACGTAGACGTGCTTCACGCGCGAGGCGACGGTTTCGAAGAATCGCTTCATCAACGAGAACTTGGCCTTGCTGACCA
The DNA here is from genome assembly GCA_031410015.1 of Betaproteobacteria bacterium. Lineage (GTDB taxonomy): Bacteria > Pseudomonadota > Gammaproteobacteria > Burkholderiales > Casimicrobiaceae > VBCG01. The sequence continues at coordinate 2,062 of JANNYI010000236.1, forward strand.
TGTTCCACAGCGTGTTGAAGTGCTGGTTGTAGGCACGTTCCAGGCGCTCGATTTCCTTCTGGTACTTGAGCACGGAGAACGCAGGCGGATTGAAGGGCTCGAGGCCGTGCTCCTTCGCGAAGCGCGCGTACATGGCGCGCATCATCTCGTGCGTTTCCGTCGACTGCCGGCCCGCGGCGGAAAAATCGCTGCGGATGCTGCCGAAGAAATCGTTCATCGCGGCGCGCACGCCGCGGGTGAACGGACTGTCCTCGATCTGCCGCCGGGTGCGTGTCGCATTGGCGCGCAGCGCCTCGAGGCCCACATGGTCGAAGAGTTCGTTGGTCTGCTGCGTGAACACGTTGCGCAGCGCGGTGAAGCGCGCAAGCCCGCGCTCGAACACCTCCTTCTCCTCGCGCACCCGGCCCATCATGTGCCCGACGACGTCCTGGTTCTTGCCGCGCAGGGCCTTCAGTTCCACGAGCTGCTCGGCCACGCCGGCAATGCGCGCGTCGAGGATCGCCTGGACCGAAGCGGTAAGCGAGCGCACGTCGGCCTGCGACGCCGCGCCGACGATGTCGCGCTTGGCCGGGATCAGGTTGTGCGACAGCGCGGCCTCCAGCACCGGCAGCCGGCTGCGGGCCAGCAGCGCGTCGTCGCCGTTCACCTTGGCCAGCAGGCCCTTCTGCGCCGACGTTGCAAACACCTGCGACGGCGGCACGTCGAGCATCTGCGCGGTGCTGCGCACCTGCCGCGTGATTTCCGCGTCGATGGCCTCGCCGGACTTGAGATCGTCCCACAGGCCGTCGATCTTGTTCAGGATGACGAGGCGGCCGGCACGCGTGGCGGAGTCGTCGCCGGCCAGATGCTGGTTCCACACCTCGAGATCGGTCTTGGTCACGCCGGCGTCCGCCGCCAGGATGAACAGCAGCGCATGCGCGTTGGGGAGCAGGTTGAGCGTCAGCTCCGGCTCGGTGCCGATGGCGTTGAGGCCCGGCGTGTCGAGGATGACGAGGCCCTGCTTCAGCAGCGGGTGCGGGAAGTTGATGATCGCGTGCCGCCAGCACGGGATGTCGACGCTGCCTTCGTCGCCATGCTCCAGCGCCGACAGGATGTCGTCGTCGCCGTCGCCGTACAGTCCGTACTTGCGCGCCAGATCCACCGGCACGCGCTTCACCTGCGAAACGCGCGACAGCGCCTCGCCCATCTTTTCGGCGGCCGCGAGGTCGAGCGGAAACGTGACCCACTCGTCCGCGTAGTTCTTGAATTCGGTGACGGTGGCATCCTTGAGGCGCGTTTCGATGGGCAGCAGCCGGATCGAAGGCGGGCGCGATGCGTCGTACAGGAGCTCGGTCGGGCACATCGTCGTGCGCCCGGCAGCGGAAGGCAGCAGGCGTTGCCCGAAGTCGGCGAAGAAGATCGCATTGATCAGCTCGGACTTGCCGCGCGAGAACTCGGCCACGAAGGCCACGACCAGCTTGTCCTGGTGGAGGCGTTCCAGCAGCTGCTGGATCTTCAGGTCGACCTGGGCGTCGGCCAGGTCCTGGTCCTGGAGCCAGCCGTGGAGGCTGGAAACACCTGCCGAAAGCCGGCGTCGCCAGTCGGTGTAAGCCTCGAACCGGGCCGCCAGATCGCGGGAGGGCACCATGTTGTTCCTCGCTGCCGGATTATTGGTGTGCTGGTAGGTGTACCGGACGACCGATCCTAGCAGAAAGCTGTAAAGCACAACTCATGCCGGGAGCGCCCCCCGCCTCGGCTACTGCGGGCCTCCACCCCGGCGGACGCCGCGGTGTGCCGACGGGCGTCGGGGGTTGCCCATGGGCGGTAATCCCGGCGGCGGCACGGCGGGGCATGTCAGCGCTGGCAGACCGGGCAATGGAACGACGCCCGCCCGCCCAGCCGCTTGTGCCGGATCGGCGTGGCGCACACCCGGCAAGGCTCGCCTTCGCGGCCGTAGACGAAGTAGTCGAGCTGGAAGTAGCCGGGTTCGCCCCGTGCGTCGACATAGTCGCGCAGGGTGCTGCCGCCCTTGGCGATGGCCTCCGTCAGCACTGCGCGCACGCAGTCGACCAGGCGCTGGAGCCGGGGCCGGGACAGCCGCCGGGCGGCGATCGTGGGCCGGATGCCCGCGCGAAACAGCGCCTCGTTGGCGTAGATGTTGCCCACGCCGACCACCAGGTGGTTGTCCATCAGCGCGAGCTTGATGGCCGCCGAGCGGCGCCGGGTTTCGCGCCAGAAGTAGTCGGCGGTGAACGCCGGATCGAAGGGCTCGGGGCCGAGGCTTGCCAGCAGCGGGTGCAACGGATCGCCCCCGGGCAGCCAGAGAATCGCGCCGAACCGGCGCGGGTCGTTGTAGCGCAACCGCACCCCGTTCTCGAACACGAGGTCGACGTGGTCGTGCGTGCGGCGCGGCGGCGGATCGTGAAAGACGCGCAGGCTGCCGGTCATCCCCAGGTGCACTAGCAGCGTGGCGGGGCCGATACGAAACAGCAAGTACTTACTACGCCGCTCGACCTTGTCGATGGTCGCCCCCACGAGGTGCTGCGCCAGGTCGCCGGGAACCGGCCACCGCAAACGCGTGTCGTAGACATGCAGCGCCGCAATCCGCTGCCCGGTCACATGCGGCTCCACCCCGCGGCGCGTCGTCTCGACTTCGGGCAGTTCGGGCATCGTTGATCGGGGTATCGAATGTGAAGCGGTGGCGCCGGATGCGATGGCGCCGGATCGCGTGCGCGGCAAGGACGACCCGGAAGGTGTCGTTTCGTCGTCGCGTTGTTCGCTTGGTTGCACCGCCGGATATAGCCTAACATCGACCAATGTCGGTTGCGGGTGGCGGGGTTTGCGCAGTTGCGTCTCTCGCCGCGCCGGTTACGCTGTCCGGTCCGCCACAACCATCCTCAACTTCGCGACTGCCACGACCACCGTCATGAATTCAACCCGCAACGCCCGCACGTTCCTCCTGCTGCCGCTGGCCGCCGCGCTGGCCGCCTTTCTCCACGGGCCGGCGTGCGCCCAGTCGATCTCCCCCGGCCTCGCTCCGCTCGGCACGCCGGTGCCCGCGCCGCGCGCCACCGGCGAGGGTCTGTCCGCCGACATCTTCTACCGGTTGATCCTGGGCGATGTGGCCATGCAGCGGGGCGAGACGTCGCTGGCGGCCCGCGCCTATTTCGAGGCGGCGCGCGATACCCGCGAGCCGCGCCTGGCGCAGCGTGCCACCGAGGTGGCGCTTGCCGCCCGGATGCGCGGACTGGCGCAGGAATCCGCCAAGCTGTGGACCGCGCTCGATCCTGCGGCCGAACGTCCGAAGCAGGTCCTGACGGCGCTCGCCGCCGGCACCGTGGGCAAGGGCGCCCCGGATTTCGGCATCGACAACGACCTGAAGCTCCGGCTCGAAAAACTGATTGCCGATGCTGCGCTCACGGAGCGCGGCACCGGCGAGATCTTCCTGCAGCTCAATCGTTTCTTCGGTGACCAGCAGGACAGGCGGCAGACCTACGAGATCGTGCGCGAACTCGCCAGGCCCTATCCGAAGAACCCCGAGGCGCATTTCGCGGTGGCGCTGGCGGCGTACAACGGCGGACTGCCCGACGGCAGCCCCGACACGATTCCACTGGAAGAGGTCGACCGCGCGCTGGCGCTGAAGCCCGACTGGGAGCGCGCGGCACTGCTCAAGGCCGAGATCCTGTCGCGCCGCAAGGGCGACGAAGCCGCGCTCTACCTGCAGACGTTCGTCGCCGCCAATCCCGAGGCCAAGGCGGCCGCCGGCGCGCTGGCGCAGCTCTACGTCGAGCAACGGCGCTATGGCGAGGCGCGCGCGATCTACCAGAAACTCTGGGACGGCGATCGCAATGCGCGCGAGTTCGAGTTCGGCGTCGCGGTGATCTCGATGCAGATGAAGGACTGGGAAACCGCCGAAGCGCTGCTGACGGACTTGAAGCGCGCCAACTACGGCGAGAACGGCATCGTGGAGCTGTTCTATGCACAGGTCGCCGACGAATCGGGCCGGTACCAGGACGCCGTCGAACGCTACAAGGCCGTGCCGGAAGGCGAGCGCGCGTGGCCCGCGAAGCTGCGTGTCGCAGCCATGCTGGCCAAGCAAGGCAAAGTGGTCGAGGCCCGCAAGTATCTGTCCGACCTGCCGGCCGTTTCCATCGAGCAGCGCGTGCAGGTGCGGCAGGCCGAAGCGCAATTGCTGCGCGATGCCAACGACTTTGCGGGCGCGTATGCCGTGCTGACGCAGGCCATCAAGGAGCACCCCGATTCCACGGATCTCCTCTACGACGCCGCGATGGTCGCCGAGAAGCTCGACCGCATCGACGAGGCCGAGATGCGCCTGCGCCGCGTGGTCGAGTTGCGCCCGGAGGATCCGCAGGCGCTGAATGCGCTGGGCTATACGCTCGTCGACCGCACCACGCGCGCCGCCGAAGGCTTCGTCCTCATTCAGAAGGCCAACAAGCTCGCACCCAACGATTCGTTCATCCTCGACAGCATGGGCTGGGCGCTGTTTCGGCTGGGCCGTTTCGACGAGGCCGAAACCTACCTGCGCCGCGCGATGAAGGAGCGCCCCGATGCCGAGATCGCCGCGCATCTGGGCGAGGTGTTGTGGGCCAAGGGCGAAATGGCGCAGGCCCGCGAACTCTGGCAGACCCAGTTGAAAGCCAACCCCGACCACCCGGTCCTGCTCGAGACCATGCGCCGACTGGCGCGGTGAAATCGCAGCCGACGGCCCCCGCGCGCCGGGGGTTCGCGCCAAACGCCGCGCTGGTCGCGTCGATGGCGGGTTTGCTGCTGGCCGCATGCGCCGCGGTGCCGCCGCAGGTCTCCTCTTCGGCGGACGCTCCGCTGGTTGCCGTCGATCGCTTCGACATCGCCGGCCGTCTCTCGGCGCGCCGCGGCAGCGAAGGCGTGGCCGCTCATTTCACATGGAGCCATCGCCCCGACGGCGATCGGATCGACGTCGCGACACCCATGGGCCAGACGCTGGCCCGCCTGTCCGGCGACGCCGCCGGTGTCCGCGTGGAGCGTCCCGGGCAGGCACCTCTCGCATCGGCCAGCTGGGACGTGCTGACGCGCGAAGTGTTCGGCGTGCCGATTCCGGTCGACGGCCTGGCCGCGTGGGTCGTCGGCGCGCCGCGCGCGAACCTGCCCTTCGGCAACGAGCGCGACGCCGCCGGCCGCCTGTCGGTGCTGCGGCAGTCGGGCTGGGAGATCGTCTACACGTATGCCGATGGCGCGCCGCCCGCGCAGCCCACGCGTCTCGTGATGCGGTTTCCGGATACGGAGATCGTCGAGGTGCGGCTGGTCGTGGATCGCTGGAACGGGGCCGCGGCGCCGTGAATGCGTCGCCCGCCATGATGCAGGTCGCAGCGCCGGCCAAGGTCAATCTCTTCCTGCATGTGACCGGACGCCGCGCGGACGGCTATCACACGCTGGAGTCGCTGTTTGCCATGGTCGATCTCGCCGACACGATCACGTTGCGCCGGCGCGACGACCGCGCGATCGTGCGCGGCAACGACGTGGCGGGCGTCGCCGCCGCCGACGATCTTGCGCTTCGCGCGGCACACGCGCTGCAGGCGGAAAGCGGCACGCGCTTCGGCGTCGAACTGGTGGTGGACAAGCGCGTCCCGATCGGAGGGGGCTTGGGCGGCGGCAGCTCGGATGCCGCCAGCACACTGCTGGCGCTCAACAGGATGTGGGAACTGGCGCTGCCACGGACGCGCCTCATGGCGATCGCGGCAACGCTGGGCGCCGACGTCCCGTTCTTCGTCGGCGGCACGCCCGCAGTAGCGCGCGGCATCGGCGAGCAGCT
>JANNYI010000237.1:0-7456 GCA_031410015.1 Betaproteobacteria bacterium
GTGGCGATGCTCCAACACTCCGGCTAGGCTTACGCCTCGCCTACAGCCTCGCATTCAGCCTCGCCTACAGCCTCGCATTCAGCCTCGCATTCAGCCTCGCATTCAGCCTCGCATTCAGCCTCGCCTACAACGTCGTCGGCAGCGGAGTCGGGAGGTTGTAGCCCGACTGCGCACTCACCGTGCCGCCTGCCGAGACCCGTACCGCGCAATACTTGAATTCGGGAATCTTGCCAAATGGGTCGAGCGCGGCATTGGTGAGGACGTTGGCCGCCGCCTCGTAATACGCGAACGGAATGAACACCGCATGGCGCGGCGTCCCCGGGTCGGCGCGCGCGCGCAATGCCACCTTGCCGCGGCGCGATTCGACGGTGATCACATCCTCCGGCGCAAGCCCGAGCGCATCGAGATCCAGCGGATGGATCGACACGTGTGCCTCGGGTTCGATCGCATCCAGCACGCGCGTGCGCCGCGTCATGCTGCCGGTGTGCCAATGCTCCAGCTGGCGCCCGGTGATCAGCACGAACGGATAGTCGGCGTCGGGTTGCTCGGCGCCCGGGATGATGTTGGCCGGCACGAACCTGCCGCGCCCGCTCGCCGTCGGAAAGCGGTCGATGAAGATGATCGGGTCGCCCGCGTCGCCTTCCTGCTCGCACGGATACGTGACCGCGCTTTCGGCCTCCAGGCGTTCCCACGTGATGCCCGCGATCGACGGCATCGCCTGGCGCATCTCAGCGAACACGTCGCGCGGATGCTCGTAGTGCCAGTCGAGGCCGAGCTGCTTCGCCATGTCATTGATGATGCGCAGGTCCTGCCGCGCCTCGCCCGGCGGCGTCAACGCCTGCCGGCCGAGCTGCACGGTGCGGTCGGTGTTGGTGAACGTGCCGGTCTTCTCGGGGAAGGCCGAGGCCGGCAGGATCACGTCGGCCAGGTACGCCGTCTCGGTGAGGAAGATGTCCTGCACGACCAGCATCTCGAGGTCGGCCAGTGCTGCGCGCGCGTGCTGCACATCCGGATCGGACATCGCCGGGTTCTCGCCCATGATGTACATGCCGCGGATGTTGCCGGCATGCACGGCATCCATGATCTCGACCACCGTCAGGCCGGGCTTCGGGTCGAGCGGCGTGCCCCACAGGGCTTCGATGCGCGCGCGCCACACCGGCTCGTCGACGCGGTGATAGTCGGGCAGCATCATCGGGATGAGGCCGCAGTCGGATGCGCCCTGCACGTTGTTCTGGCCGCGCAGCGGATGCAGCCCGGTGCCGGGGCGACCCACCTGGCCCGTCATCAACGCAAGCGCGATCAGGCAGCGCGCGTTGTCGGTGCCGTGGATGTGCTGCGAGATCCCCATGCCCCACAGGATGATCGAGGCCTTCGACGATGCGTACATCCTGGCCACGGCGCGAATCGTGTCCGCGGGAATGCCGCAGATCGGCGCCATCAGCTCGGGGCTCATGCCCTCGACGTTGTGGCGCAGTTCCTCGTAGCCGGTGGTGCGCTCGCTGACGAAGGCTTCGTCGACCAGTTCCTCGTGCACGATCACGTGCATCAGCGCGTTGAGCAGCGCCACGTCGGTGTCGGCGCGGAACTGCAAGAAGTGCGTCGCGAGCCGCGCGAGATCGGAGCGCCGTGGATCGGCCACGATCAGCTTGCTGCCGTTCTTCACGGCATTCTTGATCCACGTGGCCGCGACCGGGTGATTGACCGTCGGGTTGGCGCCGATCACGAAGATCACCTCGGCGTCGAGCACATCCATCACCGGGTTGGACACGGCGCCCGAGCCGATGCCTTCCAGCAATGCCGCCACGCTCGACGCGTGGCACAGGCGCGTGCAGTGGTCGACGTTGTTCGAGCCGAAGCCGGTGCGCACCAGCTTCTGGAACAGGTACGCCTCCTCGTTGGAGCCCTTGGCGGAACCGAAGCCCGCCAGCGCATGCTTGCCGTGCGTGTCGCGGATGCGGGCCAGCGTGCCGCCCGCGAGCGCCAGCGCTTCCTCCCACGTGGCTTCGCGGAACACCGACAGCGGGTCACCCGGATTCATCGTGAAGTCGGCCGACTTCTTCATGCCGGCCCGGCGGATCAGCGGCTTGGTGAGGCGCTGCGCGTGATGCACGTAGTCGAAGCCGAAGCGCCCCTTCACGCAGAGGCGCTCCTCGTTGGCGGGACCTCTACGGCCTTCCACGCGGACAATGTGATTGTCCTTGACGTGATACGTGAGCTGGCAGCCCACGCCGCAGTAGGGGCACACCGACGACACTTCCTTGTCGGACTTGACCAGGTACGCGTTGTTCGCCGGCGCCAGCGCGCCGGTGGGACAGGCCTGCACGCACTCGCCGCACGCGACGCATGAACTTGCGCCCATCGGATCGCCCTGGTCGAAGACGATGGCCGACGCCGCGCCGCGGAACGCATAGCCGATCACGTCGTTGACCTGCACTTCGCGGCAGGCGCGCACGCAGCGCGTGCACTGGATGCACGCATCGAGGTTGACCGTCATTGCCGGATGCGAGAAGTCCGCGGCCGGTTGCACGCGCGGCGCGAAACGGGGAATGCCGATGCCGAGCTTGCGTTGCCACAGCGCGAGTTCCGAGTCCGGCTTGTACACGGTGGCGGCAACATCGGAGGCCAGCAGCTCGACGATCATCCTCTGTGCATGCACGGCGCGCGCGCTGTCGCTCGTCACCTCCATGCCGGGCGTGGGGTAGCGGCAGCAGGACGGCGCCAGGGTGCGCTCGCCCTTGATCTCGACCATGCACGAGCGGCAGTTGCCGTCCGCGCGCATGCCTTCGGCGTAGCAGAGCCGTGGAATTTCCACGCCGTAGCGATCGGCTGCCTGCAGCAGCGATTCACCGGCGTTGCCCACCACCGGCTGGCCATTCAGCAGAAACTCGACGGTGTTCGCGTCGCGGGCGTTCATCGGCGCTCTCCAAACGGTGGGGGCATGCGCAATCGCATGGCCACCTCAGGCAATCTCGGCGGGAAAATATTTCACGACACAGCGCACCGGATTGGGCGCGGCCTGCCCAAGTCCGCAGATCGACGCGTCGACCATCGCCAGCGCCAGGTCCTCGAGCAGCGTGGTGTCCCAATGCGGGCGGGACATGAGGCCGACGGCCTTCTCGGTGCCGACCCGGCACGGCGTGCACTGGCCGCACGACTCGTCCGCGAAGAACCGCATCATGTTGAGCGCCGCATCGCGCGCCTTGTCGTGCTGCGACAGCACGATCACGGCGGCGGAGCCGATGAAGCACCCATGCGGCTGCAGCGTGTCGAAGTCGAGCGGCACGTCGGCCAGCGCCGCGGGCAGGATGCCGCCGGAGGCGCCGCCGGGCAGGTAGCCGTACAACGTGTGCCCGGGCGCCATGCCGCCGCAGAATTCGTCGATCAGTTCGCGCAGTGTGATCCCGGCAGGCGCGAGATGCACGCCGGGAATGCGCACGCGGCCGGATACCGAGAACGAGCGCAGGCCATGCCGCCCGTTGCGGCCGTGACCGGCGAACCACTCCGCGCCATGCTCGAGAATGTCGCGGATGAAATAGAGCGTCTCCATGTTGTGCTCGAGCGTGGGCCGCCCGAAGAGCCCCACCTGCGCCACATACGGCGGCCGCAGGCGCGGCATGCCGCGCTTGCCTTCGATGGATTCGATCATCGCCGACTCTTCGCCGCAGATGTAGGCCCCGGCGCCGCGCCGCAACTCGATGGTGGGCAGCGGCACGGGCGGATCCGCCATCAGCGCGGCCAGCTCCGTGGTGAGCAGCTCGCGGCACGCTGCATATTCGTCGCGCAGGTAGATGTAGATCGCGTCGATGCCCGTGGCCCAGGCGGCGATCAGCATGCCCTCGAGAAACCGGTGCGGATCGCGTTCGAGGTAGTGCCGGTCCTTGAACGTGCCGGGCTCGCCTTCGTCGATGTTGATCGCCATGAGGCGCGGCGCGGGTTCGGCGCGGACGATGCGCCATTTGCGCCCGGTGGGAAAGCCCGCGCCGCCGAGACCCCGCAGCCCGGAGTGTTCCATCGTCGCCATCACGGTGTCGATGGCGCGCGTACCGTCGACGCATTGCCGCAGCGTGGTGTAGCCGCCGCGGGCACGATATTCGGCGAGCCGCATCGCCGCCGGCGGTTCCGCGTGCACGCGGCCATCGGCGAGGGCGGTGGCCACCAGCTCCGGCGTGGCCGCGTCGATCGTCCGGGTGCCGACGACCGCGGCGGGCGCATGCTCGCAGCGCCCGATGCACGGCGCCGGGATCACCCGCACGCCGGGGCCGGCCGACCGTTGCAGCTTTGCCAGCAATTCGTGACCGCCGGCCATCGCGCACGACAACGTGTCGCACACGCGCACCGTGACCGGAGGCGGCGCGGCCTCGCCATCGCGCAGCACGTCGAAGTGGTGGTAGAACGTCGCCACTTCGTACACCTCGGTCGTGGCGAGCTTCATCTCCTCGGCCAGCGCCGTCACATGAGCAGCACTGATGCAGCGGTACCGGTCCTGGATCCGATGCAGGAACTCGATCAGCAGGTCGCGCCGCCGGGGACTGTCGCCAAGCAGCGCGACGATCTCCGCCCGCGCCTGCGGGTCCACCGCGCGGCCCTTGGGCTGGCCGCGCCCGCCACGCTTGCCGCCGAGGCCGGCAATGTCGATGACCTGTTCCCGCATCTCTGCCATGGCGCGTCTCCCGGCCGTCAAGTCAGGAAGTCGCAGTACTTCTCGACGTAGGCGGCGAGGTCGAGTGTGTGCTGACGGGTCAGGCGTTCGGCCAGATCGGTGTCGCGCTTCTCGAGCGCGTCGATGATCTTCATGTGGTCGACGATGGAGCGGGACGCGCGGTCGTCCTTGGAGATCGTCATCTTGCGGATCGCCCGCACGTGGATCAGCAGGTTCTGCACGGTCTCGGTCATCAGCCTCGATCCGCCCAGCTTGAAGATCGCCTGGTGGAACGCGAGGTTGGTCTCGGAGTACTCCTCGAGATTGGCCGTGGGCGTCGAATCGGCAAACGTGTCGAACATGTGCCGCAGCGAGGCGAGATCGGCGTCGGAGGCGCGCTGCGTGGCCAGGCGCGCGGACATGCTCTCCAGCGCCGCCCACATCTGGATCATGTCGATGATGTCGCGCTTGCTCTTGCGCACGATGAAGATTCCGCGGCGCGGCAGCGTGCGCAGGAAGCCCTCCTGCTCCAGCAGCGTCATCGCCTCGCGGATCGGCGTGCGGCTGACGCCCAGCGCGGCCGAGAGCTCGCGGTCGTCGAGGCGGATTTCCTCGTGCTGGTCGTAGACATCGGCGTTGGCGATGGCCTGCTTCAGCACCGCGTACGCCTGATCGCGAAAGCTCATGTTGGTATTGAGCGGCCGCACCGAAAACGACGGCGCTGCGGCGAGCGTGATCGTCGAATCGACGGCAGTGTCCGGCATCGGATCCATGGCAGCCCTCGTGGCCATCAGCGGCGTGGTTCGGGTGTATTGACCGTTCTGAATATATCAGATACGGTATATCAATCGTGTGCAACAAGAGGTCGCGAGCACGGCTACGCGACCCAGTGCATGGCTTCGGCAGCTCTGCCGGGGCACTCTGGAGGATGCAACATGACCGATCAGGCTTTGCCCTGCGCCTCGCGCAGCCGCCACCGTCGCTCCCCCTTTCCGTGCACTGCCTGCTGCAGTCGCTGTCTTCGTCGTCCCCTCGCCGTCTGAACTTTCCCGCTCGGGCACCCGCGCGCGTCATGCCCCTGCGCGCCTTCAACTTCAGGAGAAGCAACATGCGAAATCGGATCGTGCAGGGCGTTCTTGGCGCCGCTGCGCTGACGGGATTGGTTGTCGCCACGCCGGCGTTTGCCGCGTGGGAGCCCACCAAATCGGTCGAATTCATCGTGCCCGCCGGTACCGGTGGCGGTGCCGACCAGATGGCGCGCTTCATCCAGGGCGTCATCGTCAAGAACAACCTGATGAAGCAGCCGATGGTCGTCGTCAACAAGTCGGGCGGCGCCGGCGCCGAGGGCTTCCTCGACATCAAGAGCGCCAAGGGCGATCCGCACAAGATCATCATCACGCTGTCCAACCTCTTCACCACGCCGTTGGCCACGGGCGTCCCGTTCAACTGGAAGGACCTGACGCCGGTGGCGATGCTGGCGCTCGACCAGTTCGTGCTGTGGGTCAATGCCGACACGCCGTACAAGACCGCCAAGGACTACATCGACGCCACCAAGACGGCAGGCGCGGGCAAGATGAAGATGGGTGGCACGGGCTCGAAGCAGGAAGACCAGATCATCACGGTCGCGCTTGAAAAGGCCACCGGCGCCAAGTTCACGTACATCCCGTACAAGGGCGGCGGCGACGTCGCGGTGCAGTTGACCGGCAAGCACGTCGACTCGTCGGTGAACAACCCGATCGAGGCGATCGCGCAGTGGCGCGGCGGCGCGCTGCGTCCGCTGTGCGTGTTCGACGCGCAACGGATGCCCTACAAGGCCAAGGTGACCGACACGATGTCGTGGAACGACATCCCCACCTGCAAGGAATCGGGCCTGGCGATCGAATACCTGATGCTCCGCGGCATCTTCATGGCGCCCGGCGTCACGCCGGACCAGGTGGCGTTCTACGTGGACCTCTTGAAGAAAGTCCGCGAGACCCCCGAGTGGAAGGACTTCATGGAGAAGGGCGCCTTCAACCAGGAGTTCATGAGCGGACCGGCGTACGTCAAATGGGTTGAAGCTGCGGAGAAGACCCACCAGGACCTCATGAAGGAAGCCGGCTTCCTCGCCAAGTAACCCGCCCGCCTGCGGTGTCCGTCCGTGTCGGCGCGCGGACCCGCAACTGCGCGCCTGTCATTCAACCCACGGACACCGCCCACGCCATGGAACCGGACAAGCAGGGACTCGTATCCACCCGCGTCATGGAAATTGCCGTCGGCGCATTCCTCTTCGTGCTGGGCCTCGTGCTGATCTTCGACGCCAATCGCCTCGGCACGGGGTGGGGCGACGACGGGCCGAAGTCGGGGTACTTCCCGTTCTACATCGGGCTGATCCTCTGTCTTTCCAGCGCGGTGGCGATCTTCCAGGGCATGCGCGCGCCCGGTGCCGGCGATGCCTTCGTCGAGCGCGGGCAGGCCAGGCTCATCATGGCGGTCCTCATCCCGACGATCGTCTATGTCGTGGCGATCGACCTCCTCGGCATCTACGTCGCGTCGGCGGTCTTCATCGGCGTGTTCATGGTGTGGCAGGGCAAGTTCACCTGGTACAAGAGCGCGCTCATCAGCGTGGTCGTGGTGGTCGCGCTGTGGATGATGTTCGAGGTCTGGTTCAAGGTTCCGCTGCCCAAAGGCCCGCTCGAGGCCCTGTTCGGCTACTGATTGACGGGGTCCGCACCGTGCCTCGAACGGACCCACGATCCGGCCGTCACGGTCAACGGCGCAACGTCGGCATCAAGGGAGAGCAACGTTGGATGAACTGAACTCGCTGTTCGGGGGCTTCGC
>JANNYI010000238.1:0-1859 GCA_031410015.1 Betaproteobacteria bacterium
TCGACGCCTTGCGCGGGAACGCCGATGCGGACGCCATGCGGGCTGTCGCGCGCACAGCGGTGGCCACGCTGGCGGATACGCACGTCACCCGGGACACGACCCTGGCGGGCGACGTCCGGATCGGGCGGGCCCTGGCGTACCTCCGGGCGCATGTGCAGGCACCGGTGGCGCTGGCCGACGCCGCCTCCGCCGCGACGCTCTCGCCGAGTCGCTTCCGACACTTGTTCGTCCAGGAGACGGGAACGTCGTTTCGCGCCTACCTGCTGTGGCTGCGCATCAATGTGGCCATCGAGGCGGCGATGGCGGGCGCCTCATGGACCGAGGCGGCGCACGAGGCCGGGTTTGCCGACTCCGCGCACTTGAGCCGCACGCACCGGCGCATGTTCGGCATCGAGCCGACGGCCATCCGGCATGAATGAATGGGTGCATCGAGTTCTCCGGATGCAATCGGAAGGCACCCATGATCCACGCGCAACGCTGGCGGGACGTACGTGGGGGTTGAAGTCCATGGTCCGTCCCGACACTACACCTTTGCCGAGCGCAGCCTCAACGCATTGGCGATGACCGAGACCGAGCTCAGCGCCATGGCCGCGCTGGCAAAAATGGGACTGGGCAGGATGCCAAACCATGGGTAGAGCACGCCCGCGGCGATGGGGATCCCGATGAAGTTGTAGATGAACGCGAAGAAGAGATTCTCGCGGATGTTGCGCATCGTGCGTTGACTCAGCAGTCGCGCGCGCGCGATGCCGCGCAGGTCGCCCTTGACCAGCACGACATGCGCGCTGTTCATGGCGATGTCCGTACCCGTGCCCATGGCGATGCCCACGTTGGCCTGGGCCAGCGCCGGGGCGTCATTGACCCCGTCGCCCGCCATCGCCACGATGCGACCCTCCTTCTGCAGCGCCTGGACGTGCGTGTACTTGTCCTGCGGCAAAACGCCACCGCGAACGTCATCGAGCTCAAGTCGCTTGCCCACGGCGGCTGCGGTGACCTGGTTATCACCGGTCAGCATCACGATACGAATGCCGGCAGCCTTCAGCAGGCGAATCGCTTCGGGTGTACTTGCCTTGACGGGGTCGGCAACGCCGATGAGGCCCGCCAGTTGACGGTCGACGGCGAGGAACATCACGGTCTGGCCTTGCCCCTGCAGCTGCTCGACATCCTGCGCGACAGCAACGACATCCACGCCATCGTCCTGCAGCATGCGGATGTTTCCCAGCAGCACCTGGCGGCCTTCGACGATGCCCCGCACGCCTTTGCCCGTCACCGCGGCGAAGTCGGTCGCGTGGCGCGTGGGCGCGCGGACCTCTGCCGCCCGGCCCACAATGGCCTGCGCCAGCGGATGCTCGCTCAACGCCTCGAGGCTTGCGGCCAGTCCAAGCACGTCGCCCTCGCTGAAGCCATTCATGCCCGCGACTTGCTGCACCTTGGGCTTGCCTTCGGTCAAAGTGCCCGTCTTGTCGACCACCAGGGTGTCGACCTTCTCCATCAATTCGAGGGCTTCCGCGTTCTTGATGAGGACGCCTTCGCGCGCCCCGCGCCCGACCCCCACGATGATAGAGACGGGTGTGGCCAACCCCAATGCGCAGGGACAGGCGATGATCAACACCGAGATCGCGACGACCAGCGCATTGGCCAGCGCCGGTGACGGCCCCCACACCGCCCACACGGCGAAGGCGACTGCTGCGATGACGATGACGGCGAGTACGAACCAGGCGGCGACCTGGTCGGCCAGCTTCTGAATGGGCGCGCGCGTGCGCGCGGCCTCGCTCACCATTTGCACGATGCGCGCAAGAAGCGTGTCCGCCCCGATGCGCTCGGCCCGCATCAGGAACGAACCGGTCTGGTTGACCGTCCCG
>JANNYI010000239.1:0-5966 GCA_031410015.1 Betaproteobacteria bacterium
GACGCTGGCGTCCGGCTGCGGCAGCAAGACGCTGATCCGCGCGGGGGCCGGCAACCTGAAATCCGTAGTCGTCCTGTTCGTGCTGGGCATCGCCGCCTACATGACATTGCGCGGCCTCTTTGCCGTCTGGCGCACCACGGCGCTCGACCCGTGGCGCATCGACTTCGGCGGCATGGGCGCGGCCACGTCCGACCTCCCCGCGCTGCTCGGCGCCATGGGCCTCGCGGCGTCCGCCAAGGTCTGGATTCCCTTTGCGATCGCCGTGGCGCTGGCGGTGTACGTGTTCAAGGATCGCGATTTCCGCACCACGCCCGACTTGATTGTCGGCGGCATCGTGGTCGGTCTCGTCATCGTCGGCGGCTGGTACATCTCCGGCCACCTGGGCTATGTCGCCGAGGACCCGGCCACGCTGGAGGAAAAATTCTTCGGCACCAACTCCAACCGGCTGGAGTCGTACAGCTTCACGGCACCCGTGGCCTACACGCTGGAACTGCTGATGCTGTGGAGCGACCAGTCGCGCATCGTCACCTTCGGCATTGCCGGCGTGCTGGGGATGCTGGCGGGGTCGTTCGCGTACGCCGTCGTGTCCAGGACCTTCCGCTGGGAAGGCTTCGGCTCGGTGGAGGACGTGGCCAACCACATCGTCGGCGCCATCCTGATGGGCTTCGGCGGGGTCACCGCGCTGGGCTGCACGATCGGGCAGGGCCTGACCGGCATCTCGACGCTGGCGGTGGGATCGATCCTCACCTTCGCCTCGATCATCGGCGGCTGTGTTGCCGCCGTGCGCTATCAGGAATGGCGTCTCGAGCGGATGGCGTAGGCCGCGGCCGGGCCTCGCGCGTTAGAGCTTTCATGATCATTTTCGACCTGAGCTGCGGGAAGGGCCATGCGTTCGAGGGCTGGTTTGCCTCGGGCGACGAGTTCCTGCGCCAGAAGGAAGCCTCGCTCGTGCGCTGTCCCGTCTGCGACGACGCGGCGGTCGAGCGCCTCCCGTCGGCCAGGGTGAGGGTACGCAAGGGTTCCAGCGCCAAGCCGCGCGCCGCAACCCCGCCCGAGGCGCCGGCGCAGGACGCAATCTCCGGCTTCCCGCCGGACCTCGTGGCCAAGTTGCGCGAAGTGGTGCGCAACACCGAGGACGTGGGCGAGCGCTTTGCCGAGGAAGCCCGCAAGATCCACTACGAGGAAACGCCGGCCCGGCCCATCCGCGGCAAGGCGTCGAGCGAGGATGCGGAAGCGCTCACCGAGGAAGGCATCGAGTTCTCGGCGCTGCCGCCTTTCCTCACCCGCGACACCCACTGACGCGATTCCGCGATATTGCCCGCACGCCTGTACGCCTGTAGGCGAGGCTTCAGCCTCGCGGCGCACCTGCGGCGCGTGACTGCCGCGAGGCTGAAGCCTCGCCTACGGGACGGTCATCCACGCGCGCGCGTCCCCTAACCCGGACCGCCCGCTTGGGCTATAATTGCGGGTCTTTCCTGGGGGTCGTTAGCTCAGTTGGTAGAGCAGCGGACTTTTAATCCGTTGGTCGCCGGTTCAAGTCCGGCACGGCCTACCATCGCGAATTGTCGGCCGTGCAACAGCGCTGCTTGATGCCTCGGGATCCTGGAAATACCGTTGTGCCGGAATGGGTCGTTAGCTCAGTTGGTAGAGCAGCGGACTCTTAATCCGTAGGTCGAGTGTTCGAGTCACTCACGGCCCACCATTCCCTCTCTTGAATCGCCGCGATGGCGTTTCCCACTGGCGTCGGCACCTGCCGATAACCGGCACTTGCCGCGTTTGATCATCCACTTTCCCGTGTACCCGGCCGCCTCGGCCAGCCCGTGGTCGCTCGTGGTTTGGGGCAGGGGTACGGGACTTGCTTAGTCAGTTCGCGGTCGCCGTAGTCGGACCCGACAACACATTACAAATCAGCCGATCCGAAGGGCCAGCGAGGGGACGCGCTGTCTTCATGCGGTCCGGTCATCGAGGGAGTGCCTTACCAATGACAACGACTAACGATCGCCGCGCAACCGGATGGCCCAGTCTTCGAACCACGGCGCGGCTGGCGCTCGCAACGATGGTGGGCGCATTCGTGGCAACGGCGGCCTTCGCCCAGTCCACCGCCACCTTCACGCTGGTGGACAAGACCAATCTCGCGAGCGCCGGGCCGTACCAGATCTACGTGACCGGCTTTTCGACGGCCGGGCCGAATGGCTCCCTGATCCTGCAGCAGGACGGATCGTGGGCCGTGCCCGCGCCGCCCAACTCGGGCACCGTCTCGGGGACCCGCACGCTGCCCTGCTATCGCTTTTCGCCCGGCATGGTACCGGCCCCGCCGGACGCGATCAGCCAAATCCAGATCAATAGCGCCGACCTTGGGATCAGCGCGCGCGTCTATTACTTCATCGTCACCGACACCACAACGTTCCCGAACTGCAATCCGGCGAGCGGTAATTTTGGTCTATTCAACAACTCACAAGCATTTACGTACATCTATACCTACCCGGCCACGTACCCTGCCCAACCGCTTCCGCAGCCCAGTATCGCCGTGACCGAGCCCAGCACGACGTTCGTAGCGCCTCCGCTCCAGTCGTTTCCCGCCTGGACCTATTCCGAGATCGGGACGAGCGCGTCCAGCGGCACGATCGACCTTTCGCAGGTCGACTTCTTCGCATTTCCGATGAATACGACGTCGACCGTCAGTTCAGGCCCGGCGGCGATCGGCAATCCGGTCGGCTCGACGGCCAATCCCGGCGAAGTCGTGAACAACGTGAGCATCCGGGACAGCTATCGGAGCTACATCACCGCGCAAGCCGCGAAGACCGGGCAAACGTGCAAGGACGCGTCGCCGCCTTCCATTTGCAACTATCTCGAGCTGTTGCAGAACGTCACGACGGCGACCAGCACGGTGCCGCAATACGTGATCCAGAATCCAGGCGGTTATCTGGCGCAACACACGCCGGCGACCATCGCCAGCCCGCTCAATAACGTGTTCGGCAGTGTGACCCCCGTTGCCTCGGCGCCCGGCACTTACACCGCTAACGGCGTGATCGGCCAACTGTGGTCGACCACGGTGCCTCCCACGACACCGATCACCTACCCGCCGACGGTGGTTCCCGGCACCGGCACGCTTACGATCAATTCGGGTGGCACCCTGGGCGGTGTCGGGGGCGTCCCGCCAGACGATTTCACGAGCAAGGTCGTGGTGATCGCCTACCCCGGGGTCACGCCGG
Source organism: Betaproteobacteria bacterium (assembly GCA_031410015.1). GTDB lineage: Bacteria > Pseudomonadota > Gammaproteobacteria > Burkholderiales > Casimicrobiaceae > VBCG01. The sequence continues at coordinate 3,213 of JANNYI010000239.1, forward strand.
CGTACCCGGTCAACGCGATGATGTTCACCGGTACGGCGGCGTCCGGTGGCTACATTGCCTACGTCGTGAGCCCGGCCGACTATCAGGTCGGATGCGCCACTCTGATTATTCCTAATTGCGTTAACGCTGGTTCCACTGGATACCAGGTCTTTGCCGGCGCCGGTGCGTTCAATACGCCGGCCGGTGGCACGTACGCCGCACTGACCATTGCCAACCTCCTGTCGTCGACGGCCGGCAATTACAACGGCAACAGCGGCTACTACGCCGTGGTGGCGCGGCTGGGATTCCTGATCTCGGGCGCGATGAATCGTGGCGTGGCGCTGGTGAACTGCAATACTCAGACGGCGCCCATCGTCCCGCAAAACATCTGGCGCTGCTGGCAGGACGAAACGTACTGGTACCCGACCACGGTGTCGTCGACCTTCCCTGACCTCACGCAGAACCAGTTCTCGCGCTGGATGCACACTGCCACCATCGGCAGCACGCCGATGTTTCTGCAGCCTGCGAATTACCTGCAGCCGCCGAATCCGGTCAATTCGGCAAGCAGCACGCCTGGCGGCGGCAAGCCGCAAGGCATGGCCTACGGTTTCTCGAATGACGAGAACCCGACACCGACCGCCACCGCATCGGCGCAGCCCGAAGTACCGTCGAAGTTCGATGGCACGGTCGCGTGGGGATCCGGTTCGTCGTACACGATCACATTCGGCCCGTGGGTAACGGCACCGACGGTGAATCCGACGCTGACGGTGATCGCGTTGGGCCGTGGCGTCGTGACCAGCACGCCGGCGGGTATCAACTGCGGCGACGACTGCAGCCAGGCGTATCCCACGGGAACGGTGGTAACCCTGACGGCCGCGCCGGACCGTAGCGCCATCTTCCATGGCTGGTCCGGTGGCGGCTGCACGGGAAGAAGCCTTACCTGCATGGTCACCATGAATGGCACCACGACCGTGACAGCCGAGTTCTATTCCATCTTTAGTTCGACGCCGGCCCAATACGGATTGCATACGCTGGTCAGCGGCAACGGCACCGTCACCAGCGTGCCGGCAGGCATCGTTTGCGGCAACGAGTGCAGCACGGCCTTCAATGTAAACACAGTGGTCACGCTGACGGCCGCCGCCGGCGCGAATTCGCTGTTTGCGAAATGGACGGGCGCATGTTCGGGTTCCGGGCCGACGTGCACGGTGACGATGACGGATGCGAAAACTGTCGGCGCAGCGTTCGTCAACAGCGCGCAGGTCATGCTGAGCGTCACCACCACCGCCGGTGGCATCGTCACCACGCTGCCCGGCGGCATCGACTGCGGCACGCGCTGCACGGCGGGCTTTGCGCCGGGCGCTTACGTCAACATCGTTGCCACGCCGAATCATGGCTATCGCTTCGCGGGATGGAGTGGCGCATGCAGCGGTGCCAGCACCTGCGACGTCACGATGACCGGCAACATGGCGGTGCAGGCAACATTTGCGCCGATCGCGGTCGGACATTATTCGATGACCGTGCACGATTTCGGCGAAGGCACCATCGTCAGCTCGCCGGCCGGCATCAATTGCGGTTCGGCCTGCAGCGCCGCGTTCGTATCGGGAACCAAGGTCACGCTAGTGGCGACACCGGCTGCGGGCTACCGCTTTGCGGGATGGTCGGGCTCATGCACCGGCACCGGTGCCTGTGTCGTGTGGATGGACGATCTCGCCAACGCCTATGCGTTCTTCGACCCGGTCGCGGTCCCGGTGGCATCGGAGCCGATTCCGACGTTGTCCGAGTGGTCGATGGCATTGATGGCCCTGCTGATGCTGGTTGTCGGCTTCATGCAGATGCGAAAGCGTGCCATGCTTCGTCGATGACCAACGCGCGCCACATCCTCACGCTGTCGTGCCAGGACCGGCCCGGCATCGTGGGGGCGGTGGGCATGTTCCTGGCCGATCATCATTGCAACATCCTCGAGTCGGGGCAGTTCGGCGACACCGAGGAAAACCGCTTCATGATGCGGGTGAGCTTCGAGCGGCTGGCCAACGCGCCGGACGATTTCGCGCTGGCGGCCGCCTTCGATGCCATCGCGCAACGCTTCGCGATGGACTGGCAGCTGCACGATGCGCTGCGGCGCCCGCGCGTGCTGCTGATGGTCTCGAAGTTCGACCATTGCCTCAACGATCTCCTGTATCGCTACAAGGTGGGCGCGCTGGCGATGGATCCGGTGGGCATCGTGTCCAATCATCGCGACACGTACCAGCTGGCGGCGGCGTATAACGTGCCGTTCCATCACCTGCCGGTCACGCCCGCCACCAAGCCGGCGCAGGAGGCGAAGCTGCTGGAGCTGATCGGCGAGACCGGCGCGGAGTTGATCGTGCTGGCGCGGTACATGCAGGTGCTGTCGGACAACCTGTGCCAGCGCCTCACCGGCCGCGCGATCAACATCCATCATTCGTTCCTGCCGAGCTTCAAGGGCGCGCAGCCCTACCGGCAGGCGCATGCGCGCGGCGTGAAGCTGATCGGCGCCACGGCGCACTACGTCACACCGGAATTGGACGAAGGCCCGATCATCGAGCAGGAAGTGGCGCGCGTATCGCACTCGATGACGCCGGACGATCTCGCCTCCGTCGGCCGCGATGTCGAGTGCCAGGCACTGGCGCGCGCGGTGCGCTATCACGTCGAGCACCGCGTGTTTCTCAACGGGCAGAAGACGGTCGTCTTCCGGTCGTAGCGGGCACCAGCCCGGCCCCCCAGTATGGGGGGGGTGAGGCAGGCCGGGGGGTAGGT
>JANNYI010000240.1:0-5802 GCA_031410015.1 Betaproteobacteria bacterium
CGCCCTCGCCATCGCTGCCGGCGCACACGATCACGCTGTAGGGCTTGCCTTCCATCGCGTGCTCGCACGGATAGAACACGCGCTCGAGAAAGTCCTTGGTGATGCCGGACAGCGAGCCGAAATTCTCGGAGGTTGCCAGCAGCAGGCCGTCGCAGCGCTGGAATTCCGGAACACCCGCGAGCCGGGCTTCGACGAACGTCACGGTGATGTCGGCGATGCTCGTCGCACCGTCGCGCGCGGCCGCCGCCATCTGCGCCGTGCCGCCGAACTGCGAATGCCAGACGATCAGCAATTCCTTCATCGTACGCGATCGTAGCATCGGGCGGTATTTGCCTCCGTAGGCGAGGCTTCAGCCTCGCGCAACGCCACGCGAGGCTGAAGCCTCGCCTACGGGGCGCCAGGAAATCCGGGCAACAAAAAGGGGAACGCTTGCGTTCCCCTTTCTGCCACGACAGATCGACGCGAGTTACGCGGCCGGACCTTTCTGAGTCTCCACAATCTCGAGCGGCTCGCTCGCGATTTCCACGCGGGGCGGTCGCACGCGACGCGGACGTTGGACTGCCTCTTCGGCGACGATCGGCGCGGGCGCCTTGTGGCTCGTCTCGATCAGGACAAGATCCGAATCCGCGGGCAACGTCATTGGCACCGGCGGCACGACGACGGGGCGGGGCGCCGCGACGGGAGGTGCAACCGCCACCGGAGCTGCAACCGCGACTGGCGAAGGTGCTGGTGCAACAGTGACCGGCGCAGGTGCAGGTGCAACCGCGACCACGACCGGCGCAGGTGCCGCGACAACTGGCGCGGGTGCGACGTACGGTGCGTGTTCCACCGGCGCCGCCACGGCAGGTGCCGTCGCGACAGGTACCGTCACGTCCGGATACTGCTGGGCAAGAGGCACACGGGCGGGCACAGGCTCGGTCGCCCAACTCGGTGTTGCCATCTCGGTCATCGCGCCTGCGGTGCTGGCCATCGGCGCAGCTTCGGCCGCCGGTGCCGCATCCTGCCGCGGCTCGCGGCCTTCGCGGGCCTCGCGTGCTGCACGGGGTTCGCGCGGCTCACGCGGCGGACGGGGCGGACGCGCTTCGCGTGCCGGCGGCGCATTGCCGTCACCCGCGGGCGCGGCGTTCGCGTCGCCATCGACGGCGCCGTCAAGCGGTGCCATCGCGCCGTTTTCGCCTTGCGGCTGGTCGGCCCGATCGCCGCCACGACCGCGCCGGCCACGACGACGACGATTGCCGCCTTCCTTGCCTTCGGCAGCGATGTTGTCCACCGCCGGATTGGCAACGGGAATGCCGTTCACGTCCATGGCTTCGAGTGCCGGAACATTGTCCGGACGCGGCTCACGCGGCGGGCGCTGTCCTTCACGGGGCTCGCGCGGTTCGCGCGGCGGACGCGGCTGACTTTCCCGGCGCTCTTCGCGCTTGGGTTGGCTGCCGGCTTCGCCACTGCGTTGCTGCGGCGCGCGCGCGGCATCGCCACGCTTGTCGCCGCGTGCATCATCGCGACCTTCCTGGCGCTGCTCGCGATTGCCGCGACGCTTGTCGCCACCTTCGTCGCGACGCTCGCCACTGCCGCCACGGCGGCCATCGCCACGCGGACGATCGCCGCGGTCGTTGCGGCCGTCGCGACGTCCGTCACGGCTGCGCTCACCCTGCCGTTCGGCGCGGGCCGGCGCCGCCACGGGTGCTGCCGGGGCCGCGCGGAACCACCCCAGTACCTTGGACAGCCAGGTACCGCTGGCAGCGGGCGCCATGGCAGCCACCGGGGCGGCCACGGGCTTCTCGACATGCACCGGCGCCGGCTGGGCCGGCGTGATGCCCTTGACCATGGCCTCCTGGCGCGGGGCTGCGGCGGCTTCGTCCTTCTTCTGCTGGATGGGATCGAGCTGTTCCGGCGCCTGCACCATGTCGAACGACAGCGGCAGCGGCTCGCTGTGGTTCAGGTCGTCGTGGCGCAGCCGCTCGATTGTGTAGTTGGGTGTCTCGAGATGCCGATTGGGCACCAGCAGCACGTTGACCTTGAAGCGGGTTTCCATCGTCATCACGTCGTTGCGCTTCTCGTTCAGCAGGAACGTGGCGACGTCGACCGGCACCTGGGCGACCACCTGCGCGGTGTTTTCCTTCATCGCCTCTTCCTGCAGGATCCGCAGGATGTGCAGGGCGGTGGATTCGGTGCCGCGGATGTGGCCGATGCCATGGCAGCGGGGGCAGGGGATGTGCGCCGCTTCGGCCAGCGCCGGACGCAGGCGCTGGCGGGACAGCTCCATCAGGCCGAAGCGCGAGATCTTGCCCAGCTGCACGCGGGCACGGTCGTAGCGCAGCGCATCGCGCAGGCGATTCTCGACATCGCGCTGGTTCTTGGTGCTCTCCATGTCGATGAAGTCGATCACGATGAGGCCGCCAAGATCGCGCAGGCGCAGCTGGCGGGCGATTTCGTCGGCCGCTTCGCAATTGGTATTGAACGCCGTCGCCTCGATATCGCTGCCCTTGGTGGCGCGCGCCGAGTTGACGTCGACCGAGACCAGGGCTTCCGTGTGATCGATCACGATGGCGCCGCCGGCGGGCAGGGCCACCTGGCGCGCATACGCGGTTTCGATCTGGTGCTCGATCTGGAAGCGCGAGAACAGCGGCACGTCGTCTTTGTAGAGCTTCACGCGATTGACGTTGGCCGGCATCACGTGGCCCATGAACTGCTGGGCCTGCTCGAAGATGGCTTCGGTGTCGATCAGGAGTTCGCCGATTTCCTGGTGGAAATAGTCGCGGATCGCGCGGATGACGAGGCTCGATTCCTGGTAGATGAGGTACGCGCCGCTCTGCATCTTGGCCGCGTCCTCCACCGCCCGCCAGAGTTGCAGCAGGTAGTTCATGTCCCACTGCAGTTCCTCGGTGGAGCGGCCGATGCCCGCGGTGCGGGCGATGACGCTCATGCCGTTGGGAACGTCCAGCCCGTTGATCGCGTCGCGCAACTCGTTGCGCTCTTCGCCTTCCACGCGCCGCGATACGCCGCCGCCACGGGGATTGTTGGGCATCAGGACCAGGTAGCGTCCGGCCAGCGAGATGTAGGTGGTGAGCGCGGCGCCCTTGTTGCCGCGCTCGTCCTTGTCGACCTGGACGATCAGTTCCTGGCCTTCCTTCAGCTGGTCCTGGATGCGGGCCTTGCCCGGATCGGCGTCGCGGTCGCGGAAGTAGTCGCGGGAGACTTCCTTGAACGGCAGGAAGCCGTGGCGGTCGTTGCCGTAGTCGACGAAGCAGGCCTCGAGCGAGGGCTCGACGCGCGTGATGACCGCCTTGTAGATATTGCTCTTGCGTTGTTCCTTGGCAGCGGATTCGATGTCGAGGTCGATCAGCTTCTGACCGTCGACGATCGCCACCCGGAGTTCCTCCGCCTGGGTGGCATTGAACAGCATGCGTTTCATGTACGTTCCCAAGGCGCAGCAGCCGCCGGGAGCGGGAGGTCGAAGCTTGACCGGCCGCGGCAGTGACGCCGCGGCGGGAAGACGCTAGCTAACGGCGGTTGCGGGCAAAGACAAGAGAGCGGGCCGCATGGATAGCGGGCCGGCGGGAGCACTGCTCGATGGAGTTGAGGCTTGATGGCATCGGGTCGGGTTCGCGGTAAGCGGACCGGGAGGCTCTCGGGTTGTATCTGATCTTTGACAGGCAACAAGCGGTTGAAGTCAGTCGGTTGCCGGGTCGGCGCCAAAACTTCGGGCGCAAACGGACGGGGCAGCCGGCGTTTGGAAATCTCGCTTTTGGCGCCGCGCAATGCGCCGCTTCGAACCGGCCGTTGCCGGGTGCGGAGACTGCGCTCATCGAATACCATCGCTACTTTCCGGGCAAGAGCCCCGACCGGCGAGCGACTGAAACCGGGTTGTTCGTGGGGTCGTCGAAACTCGACGCACGCCCTGTACAGTGCGCTGTCCGGGAGGGAGTGCACCCCCTTCTCGGGGTTGCCGCCTGCCGGATCCGCACTGGTGCGAACCCTCCACAATTATAAGCGAATGAACGAGTTAAGCAAGGATGCTGTGCAGTGGCTCACCATCGGTGACGAGTCGGCCGGGCAGCGGGTCGACAATTACCTGACGCGCCTGCTGAAAGGGGTCCCCAAGAGCCACATCTACCGGATCCTGCGCAGCGGGGAGGTCCGGGTGAACAAGGGTCGCGTGGGCCCGGATGCCCGGCTGGTGCTGGGCGACGTGGTCCGGATACCCCCGGTGCGCACCGCCGCCCCCGCCTTTCCAGGCGAGCCTGCGCCCCACCATGTCCGTGCCGGCGCCGCATTGCCCATCCTGTACGAGGACGACGCGCTGATCGTGATCGACAAGCCGTCGGGGCTGGCGGTCCATGGCGGCAGCGGCATTGCGGCCGGCTTGATCGAGCAGCTGCGCGCGGCCCGGCCGCAGGCCAAATTCCTGGAACTGGTCCATCGGCTCGACCGCGACACGTCCGGCGTGATGCTGGTGGCCAAGAAGCGGGCGGCGCTGGTCGACCTGCACGCGCAGCTGCGCGACCACGGCTTCGACAAGCGCTACCAGGTGCTGGTGCGCGGCCGCTGGCGCGACGCGATGCGGCGCGTGAAGCTCGGCCTGCACAAGTTTTCCACGGCGGACGGCGAGCGCCGGGTGCGGGTGGACGACGACGAAGGCCAGGAATCCGAAACCATTTTCCGGCGGCAGGCCACGTGGTTTGATCGCGATCCGCCGCTGGCATTGCTCGAAGCGGAACTGAAGACCGGACGCACGCACCAGATCCGCGTGCACCTCACCCATCTCGGTTTCCCGCTGGCCGGCGACGACAAGTACGGCGACTTTGCGTGGAACAAGGAACTCGCGCGCACCGGCCTGAAGCGCATGTTCCTGCACGCGCAAACGCTGGCCTTCGATCATCCGGTCACGCGCGAGCGGATGAGCTTCGTGGCACCACTGCCGCCGGAACTGGCGCGCTTCATCGCGCGGCTCGACGCGGCGCCCGCCCCCGTTCCCGTTCCCGATGCGTGATCCCGGCGCGCGCCGGTTTCGCCTGCTGGTGTTCGATTGGGACGGCACGCTGTCCGACTCGACGACGATGATTGCGCATGCCATCCAGGCAGCGTGTGGCGACGTGGGCGAACCGGTGCCGGACCTTGATTCCGCACGCTTCGTGATCGGGCTGGGGCTGGCCGATGCGCTGCGCCGCGTGGCGCCGGGATTGCCGACGCAGCGCTACCCGGAATTGTCCGCGCGCTTCCGGCATCACTACCTGGGCGGCGAGGACGACATTCCGTTGTTCGACGGCGCGTTCGACCTGCTGCACGAGCTCGACGCCACGGGCTACCTGCTGGCGGTGGCCACCGGCAAGAATCGCGCGGGTCTCGCGCGGGCGCTGGCGAAGCACGGCCTCGACACGCGCTTCCATGCAACGCGCTGCGCGGATGAAGGCATGCCCAAACCGCACCCGGACATGCTGTTGCACCTGATGGACCGGCTGGCCGTCGATGCCGGCGAAACGTTGATGATCGGCGACACGACGCACGACCTCGAGCTTGCGCGCAATGCGAAGACAGCGGCGCTGGCCGTCGCCTACGGCGCGCACGAAGCGGAAGGGCTGGCGGCGTTGCATCCGGAAGCCACCGCGCATTCCATCGCGGAGATGCGGGCATGGCTGGCCGCGCATGGGTGAAATAATTGGGGTCGATAATTAGGGTCAGACTCCACTTGGCCTGTTGAACCTGTTGAACCTGTTGAACCTGTTGACGCTGTTTACGCTGTTGGCTTGGCTCCAGCCTCGCATAAACGCGTGGCTGAAGCCTCGCCTACAGCGCATTGCA
>JANNYI010000241.1:0-4713 GCA_031410015.1 Betaproteobacteria bacterium
CGCGGCGCCGAGGAAAAAATCTGGGGCTCGATGGTCAAGCAGGCATTGAAGCGCCGCAAGCCCGGGTTCAACGAGTCGTACTACGGCTTTCGCTCGTTCAACAGCATGCTGGAGGAGGCCGCGCGCACCGGCAGTCTCGTGCTCGAGAGCGACGAGAAGTCGGGCGGGTATCGGGTACGCCTGGGGTCCTCGCTCGACGATTGAAGCGGGCGTGCGTTCGGGTGCCGGAGGTTCGCGCTAGAACTTCTCGTCCCACCGCAGGTAGCGCCATTGCCCGACCGGAAGCTGCCCCAGCGGCACGCTGCCGGTGCGCACGCGCTTCAACCCGGTCACGGTGAGGCCCACCAGCTCGCACATGCGGCGGATCTGGCGCTTGCGGCCCTCACGCAGCACGAAGCGCAACTGGTCCTCGTTCTGCCACGACACCTTGGCGGGTTTCAACTTCACGTCGTCGAGCTCGAGGCCGTGGTGCAGCAGCTTCATGCCCTGGTCGGTGAGCGTGCCCTCCACGCGCACCAGGTATTCCTTCTCCACTTCAGAGTCGCGGCCGATCAGGTGCTTGGCGATGCGGCCGTCCTGCGTGAAGACGATGAGCCCGGTGGAGTCGATGTCGAGGCGCCCGGCGGGGGCGAGTCCGCGCAGATGCGCCATCTTGAACTTGGTCGGCGACGGATCGTCCGGCCACCGGTTGTCGGGCTTGATCAGCACCATCGCCGGTTCGTGGCCATCCTCGGCCTGCCCCGACACGTAGCCCATCGGTTTGTTGAGCACGATGGTCACCTGCTCCAGCTGGTGCGCGGTGGCGGCAGCGTCGATCTCGATGCGCGCGCTGCCCGACACGCGGGTGCCGAGGACATCGACGACCTTGCCGTCCACGCGCACCCAGCCGTTGACGATCCACTCGTCGGCTTCGCGGCGCGAGCAGAGGCCGAGCTCGCTCATGCGCTTGGACAGGCGCGGATCGTCGGGGTTGTCGTGTTTCGGCGATGTCGAGGGCGCGACGCGAGGGGCGGGCGCTGTGCGCGGCGGCGGCGCCGAGGGATCGGGGGCGCGACGCGAGCGGTTGCCCGACTTCGCGTGCGCTTCATACGTCGGCCTCGCCGCGACGGGAGCCGTGGGCGCCGATGGCGGCGCACTGGTATTGCGCCGGCGCGATGACGAGGCCGCCGGAGCGGCCTGATCGCGCCGAGCACCGGCTGGCGTTGCCTGATCGCGCCGCGGGCCGGTCGACGCCGCATGATCCCGCCGTCCACCGCTTGCCGCTGCGTGGTCCCGTCGTGTGCCGGACGGGGCCGCATGCTCGCGCCGCGGGCTCGCCGGAGCCGCGTGGTCGCGTCGCGGAGTCGCAGGTGCCGACGCTTCTGGAGCCGCCGGCGGCACCGCGACGGGCGCCGCCTTCTTCGGCGGCTTGCCGTGCGACGCGCGCCAAGCCCGTGACGTGGGTTCCCGCGGTGCTGCGGTCGGGTCGGCCGGCTTCGTGACTTTGAGCGTGATCCGGGCCATTGAGGTCACGCCTTGCTGTAGATCTCGGCGCCCTTTTTCACGAACTCGACGGCCTTCACTTCCATGCCCTTCTTCAACGCCTCTTCGTCGGAGACACCCAGCTTGGCCGCGTATTCGCGCACGTCCTGCGTGATCTTCATCGAGCAGAAGTGCGGACCGCACATCGAGCAGAAATGCGCGAGCTTGGCGCCGTGCTGCGGCAGCGTCTCGTCGTGGAATTCGCGCGCCTTGTCCGGATCGAGACCCAGGTTGAACTGGTCTTCCCAGCGGAACTCGAAGCGCGCCTTGGACAACGCGTTGTCGCGCAGCTGCGCGCCCGGGTGGCCCTTGGCGAGATCGGCGGCATGCGCGGCCAGCTTGTAGGCCATGATGCCGTCCTTCACGTCCGCCTTGTTGGGCAGGCCGAGATGTTCCTTCGGCGTGACGTAGCAGAGCATCGCGGTGCCGTACCAGCCGATCATCGCCGCGCCGATGGCGCTGGTGATGTGGTCGTAGCCTGGTGCGATGTCGGTGGTGAGCGGCCCCAGCGTGTAGAAGGGCGCCTCGCCGCACAGGCGCAGCTGCTCGTCCATGTTGTACTTGATCATGTGCATCGGCACGTGGCCGGGGCCTTCGATCATCACCTGCACGTCGTGCTTCCACGCCACCTGCGTCAATTCGCCCAGGGTGGCCAGCTCGCCCATCTGCGCTTCGTCGTTGGCGTCGTGGATGGAGCCCGGACGCAGGCCATCACCCAGCGAGAAGGCCACGTCATACGCCTTCATGATTTCGCAGATTTCCTCGAAGCGCGTGTAGAGGAAGCTTTCCTTGTGATGCGCGAGGCACCACTTGGCCATGATCGAACCGCCGCGCGACACGATGCCCGTCATCCGCTTGGCGGTGAGCGGGATGTAGCGCAGCAATACGCCGGCGTGAATGGTGAAATAGTCGACACCCTGCTCGGCCTGCTCGATCAACGTGTCGCGGTAGATTTCCCACGTCATGTCTTCGGCCTTGCCGTTGACCTTTTCCAGCGCCTGGTAGATGGGCACGGTGCCGATGGGCACCGGCGAGTTGCGCACGATCCACTCGCGCGTCTCGTGGATGTTCTTGCCGGTGGACAGATCCATCACCGTGTCCCCACCCCAGCGGATGGACCACGTCATTTTCTCCACTTCCTCGCCGATCGACGACGACACGGCGGAGTTGCCGATGTTGGCGTTGATCTTCACGAGGAAGTTGCGGCCGATGATCATCGGCTCGGATTCCGGGTGGTTGATGTTGTTGGGGATGATCGCGCGGCCGCGGGCCACTTCGTCGCGGACGAATTCGGGCGTGATGACGCGCGGAATGGATGCGCCGAAGTCCTGCCCCGGATGCTGGCGGCGAACGCTTTCCGGAAATTGCGAAACCAGCGCGTCGCGCATCAGGTTCTCGCGAATCGCGACGAACTCCATCTCCGGCGTGATGATGCCCTTCTTCGCGTAGTGCATCTGCGAGACGTTGGCGCCGGCCTTCGCGCGCCGCGGCATCCGGTGCAGGTCGAAGCGCAGGCCCTGCAGTTCAGGGTCCGCCAGCCGCGCCACGCCGAACGCCGACGACGGTCCCGGCAGCGCCTCGGTGTCGCCACGCTCGGCAATCCACGCGGCGCGCAGCGGGGCCAGGCCCTTGCGAATGTCGATGGACACCGACGGGTCGGTATACGGCCCCGACGTGTCGTAGACGGTGAGCGACGGGTTCTTCTCCGCGCCGAAGGAGGCCGGCGTGTCGCTCTGCGTGATCTCGCGCATCGGCACGCGGATGTCGGGCCGGGACCCTTCGACGTGGATCTTGCGCGATGCAGGCAGCGGAGCAACCGCGGCAGTGTCCACCTTCGCGTCGCGCGCGAAGAACTGGTCGGGGGCATTCATGGCGTTCTCCTCATGGCACTTCAGGGCGCGAGGAGCGGAAGAAGGATCTTCACGCTTCCCTCACGCCGGCATTATCCGGATCAGGTTCCAAGGGTTTGCTCTCACCCGACTGCGCCCGTTGCAGCGCTGCGGCCAGGACCCCTAGCGTCCTCGTAACATTACGCGCAATCGACAACCCCGGCAATGCGACGTTGCCCGCGGCTGCCCTGGGCGCGTAAACTGCGCGATGTTTGGTGAAACTGCGGGTGTAGCTCAATGGTAGAGCAGAAGCTTCCCAAGCTTACGACGAGGGTTCGATTCCCTTCACCCGCTCCAGCCGCGAGTGCGGACCGGCCGTCGCGCATGCCGTTCCTCGGCGACACGGTACGCATGCCGTGGGAGTCGCCGCTCGATGCGCGCGAATCGGTGGTGCCGCCGGCGCGTGCCGTGCAGTTCCGCGTGGCCGTCGGTCCCGGCGCCGATCGCTACGTGCCCCGTTTCATCGGCTACGAGCGCGCGGGCCGACCCTTGCTCGGCTGGCATTGGGGTGCCCTATTCTTCGGCAGTGCGTGGGCCTGCTATCGCCGGCTGTGGCTTCCCGCGACGGGTTATGCGGCGCTGTCGGTGGCCGGCGCGGTCGCCTTCGTGGCGCTCGAGCCCGATCTTGGTGACTCCCCCTGGCTCTGGTTTGCGGTGGTGGCGCTGCTCGTTTGGCTCGTCCCCGGCATCGTGGCGGCACTGTTCGCACACATGCACGTGTACGCGCGGGTCAAACGCCTGGTGGCGCGCGCCGAAGGATTCAGCGTCGGGGCCACCGGCATCGTGAAGTGGCTGGCGGCCCGGCCACCCACGGCGATCCTGGCCGGGGCCCTTGCCGGCGCTGCCGTAGCGGGCGCGCTGGCCGTCCTGCTGGTGCCGCGCATCGACGCGATGCTGACCGAGCGCAATGTGCGCGCCAGGGTGGCGGCGTTGCTGGCGGAGATCCAGCCGTTGCAGCAAAAGGTCGAAGCCGGATGGGCCGCCCGCAAGCCCGTGCGGCTCACGCTGGCCGACGCGGCAGCCCTGGTCGAGCGCAGCGGCAATCTGCTCGAGAGCATCTCGGTCAATCCGGCCAATGGCCGCCTGAGCCTGGTGCTCGGTTCGGCCGTGGCGGAGCTTGCGGGCCGCCACATCCTGCTGGCACCGACGGCGGCCACGCCGCAGCAGTTGGCGTGGATCTGCGTGCCGGTGGGCATCGCCGCGAAGTATTTGCCGGTGGATTGCCGCAAATAGGCTGAGTGGCCGCAGTGACTCCGTAGGCGAGGCTTCAGCCTCGCACAGCGCCGCGCGAGGCTGAAGCCTC
>JANNYI010000242.1:0-1435 GCA_031410015.1 Betaproteobacteria bacterium
AACAGCTGATCAACCGGATGCAGATCGACATGGACCAGCAGTGCAGCCAGATCATCGCCAAGCGGCAGCCGGCGGCGATCGACCTGCGGATGATCCTCACCGTGACCAAGATCGTGAACGACCTCGAGCGTGTCGGCGACGAGACCAAGAAGGTCGCGTACAAGGCCTCCGAGGCGTCGAACCATCACCGGCTTGCCCAGGTGCGCTCCTTCGACGTGGCGCGGTCGGCCGAGCGCGCGCGCAACATGCTGCAACTGTCGCTCGACGCCTTTGCGCGCCTTGATCCAAGCGCCGCGGCGCAGGTCATCGACATGGACGAGGAGCTCGATGCCGCGTTCTCCTCCACGCTGCGGCAGCTGATCAGCTACATGATGGAGGATCCGCGCACGATCAGCTCCGCGCTGGAGATCGTGTTCATCGCCAAATCGATCGAGCGCATCGGCGACCACGCCAAGAACATCGCGGAAGCGGTCGTGCAGGTCGTGATGGGCGTGGATGTGCGGCATGCCACGGCCGAGCAGATCCGCGCCGAGGTGGCCGAAGAATGAGTGCTACTTCGCGGAAGGTGAAAGTGAGCGCCGCCGGGCCGCCCCAAGGCGCGAACAGGTCCCCCTCGGGGGGCAGCGCCGCAGCGCCAGCTGCAAGCGTGGGGGTCGTCAAATGACGCCGACGATTCTGGTCGTCGAGGACGAACCCGCAATCCTCGAACTGCTCAAGGTCAACCTGGTCGACGCGGGCTACGAAGTGCAGGCGGCGCCCGATGCGGAGACCGCGCAGGCCCTGCTGAAGGAGTCGCTGCCCAGCCTCGTGCTCCTCGACTGGATGCTGCCCGGCCTGTCGGGCCTCGCCTTTGCCAAGCAGCTGCGGGCGGAAGCGCGGACGAAGGAATTGCCGGTGATCATGGTCACCGCGCGCACCGACGAAGCCGACCGCGTGGCCGGCCTCGAAGCATGGGTCGACGATTACGTCACCAAGCCCTTCTCGCCGCGCGAACTGAAGGCGCGCATCAAATCGGTGTTGCGGCGCCGATCCCCCGAGTCGGCGCAGGAACCGCTGTCGGCGGGAACGCTGAAGCTCGATCCGTCCACGCATCGCGTCACCGCGGACGGGCAGTCGGTGCATATCGGCCCCACCGAATTCCGCCTGCTGCGGTTCTTTCTCGCGCGGCCCGAGCGTGTCCATACCCGCACCCAGTTGCTCGACCAGGTCTGGGGCGACCACGTCTACATCGAGGAGCGCACGGTGGACGTGCATATCCGCCGCCTGCGTCTGGCGCTGGAGCCCTTCGGCCAGGACAGCCTGATCGAGACGGTGCGCGGCAGCGGATATCGGCTCGCAGTACCGCGCTGATCGCCGTCGCGTCATACTGACGCTTTACGCGCGTTCCGCCGATGCTCCCGTTCATCCTCGCGCCGGTTGCCATCCTCGTCCTGGC
>JANNYI010000243.1:0-1693 GCA_031410015.1 Betaproteobacteria bacterium
CGCCGAGGTGATGGACAACCTCGCGAAACTCGTCGTGAAGGAAGTGCAGGGCTCCGGCGGCTACGGCATGCTCATCGGGCCGACTTCGACAAAGAAGGAGATCGAGGCCTTCCGCGCGCGCATCCTCGCCAACCCGGCCAATTACATCGCGCAACCCACGCTGTCGCTCTCGACCTGCCCCACCTTCGTAGAGCAGGGCATCGCGCCGCGCCACATCGACCTGCGCCCGTACGTGCTGTCGGGCAAGGACGTGAAGTTCGTGCCCGGCGGGCTGACCCGGGTCGCGCTCAAGGAAGGCTCGCTGGTGGTGAATTCGTCGCAGGGCGGCGGAACGAAAGACACCTGGGTGGTTGAGTAATGCTTTCTCGCGTAGCTGACCGGATCTTCTGGATGTCGCGGCAGATGGAGCGCGCCGAGAACATGGCGCGCATCCTCGGGGTGACCTCGAACCTCGTGCTGTTCGGCACCAAGGACGCCCAGCAGCAGAAGAACCTGCTCGCCCCGCTGTCGATCACCGAGACCGACACGGCCTTTTTCGAGAGCCACAAGAAGCTCACCCTGCCGGCGCTGCTCGACTTCATGGCCCTGGACGAAAAGAACCCGTCCTCGATCTACTCGTGCCTCAAGTGGGCGCGCGAGAACGCCCACGCCGTGCGCTGGCAGATCACCTCCGAGATGTGGGAGACGCTGAACGCCACCTGGCTCGAGCTCAAGGGCTTCAAGCGAAAGGACATCGTCGGCGCCGACGCCACGCGTTTTTTCGACTGGGTTAAGGATCGCAGCCACCTTTTCCGCGGCGTGACCTACGGCACCATCGTGCGCGGCGAGGCGTTCAACTTTTCGCGCCTGGGCACCTTCCTCGAGCGGGCGGACAACACCGCACGGATCCTCGATGTGAAGTACCACATCCTCCTGCCGCGCGTCGAGGACGTGGGCGGCGCGCTGGATTACTACCAGTGGGCGGCGCTGTTGCGCTCCGTCTCGGCGTTCGAGACCTACCGCACGCTCTACCGCGACCAGATCTTCCCGATCAAGGTGGCGCAGCTGCTGCTCCTCGAGCCGAAAATGCCGCGCTCGCTGGCGGCGTGCTTCGCCCAGGTCAAGGAAGCCCTCGATCGCATCGACGGCCAGCAGGACCAGGTCGCCAAGCGCCTGGCGGGCGAGCTGCACGTCCGGTTTACACACTCCGACATCGAGGAGATCTTCCAGGGCGGCCTGCACGAGTACCTCGAGGCGTGCCTCGACGACATCGGCGAGCTCGGCAACCGCATCCAGAAGGCGTACCTGGGGACGATATGAAGCTCGCCATCGTCCACGACACGATCTATCGCTACGACGCGCCGGTGCGCTCGTCGACGCAGTACTTCCGCCTCACGCCGCGCGAGTCGCCCGGCCACAGGATCCTGGAATGGGCGCTGGACACCCCGGTGCCGGCTACCCAGACGCGCGACGGCTACGGCAACGTCCTGCACGTGCTCACCCTGGACAAGACGGTGTCCGAAATCCGCATCCGCGCGCACGGCGTCATCGAAACGCACCTGGCGGGCGACATCGCCTCGAGCAACGGCGACGAAGCCGGCGCCGCCCTGTCGCCTCTCGTCTTCCGGCGCACGACACCGATCACGCGCGTCGACGAGGCGCTCGCCGCGTTCGCCGACCGCCACCGCAAGCGCGCGGGCACGCTCGCGGGCCT
>JANNYI010000244.1:0-3677 GCA_031410015.1 Betaproteobacteria bacterium
CTTGCTCTCCAGGCGATCATCGACGATCCGAAGGCATCGGAAGAAACGCGCTACGCAGCGCGCCTCAAGATCCAGGCGCTGCCCCGCAACAGCAACAAGACACGGGTGCGCAATCGTTGCGCGCTGACCGGCCGGCCACGCGGCGTGTACAGCAAATTCGGGCTGGGTCGCCACAAGCTCCGCGAGTTCGCGATGCGCGGCGAGATCCCCGGCATCGTCAAGGCCAGCTGGTAAGCAAACACATATTCAGGTGGTATCGCATGAACATGACTGATCCTATCGCCGACATGCTTACCCGCATCCGCAATGCGCAGATGACGGAAAAAGCTACGGTCGTGATGCCTTCTTCCAAGGTGAAGATCGCCATCGCCAAGGTGCTGAAGGACGAGGGCTACATCGATGGCTTCCTCGTCGCCGGTGAAGAAGCGAAGCCGATGCTCGAACTCGCGCTGCGCTACTACGCCGGTCGCCCCGTGATCGAGAAAATCGAGCGCGTGTCGAAGCCGGGCCTGCGTATCTACAAGAACAAGGACGAGATCCCGCGCGTGATGAACGGCCTGGGAATCGCCATCGTGTCGACGTCGCATGGCGTCATGACCGATCGCAAAGCGCGCGCCACCGGTGTCGGCGGCGAAGTGCTCTGCATCGTCGCCTGATCAGGAACGCCACTATGTCCCGCATTGGTAATAATCCGGTCAAGCTCCCCGCCAAGGTCGAAGTCACCCTGGCGCCGGGCAAGATCACCGTCAAGGGTCCGCTGGGCGAGCTCGTTCGCACCTACGGCGACTCGGTCTCGATCGAAAAAGACGGCGAGACGCTCGTATTCAAGGCGCTCAATGTCGAAGCCGGCCCGATGCACGGCACGCTGCGCGCGCTGGTCGCCAACATGGTCAAGGGCGTCACCGACGGTTTCCAGCGCAAGCTGACCCTCGTGGGCGTCGGCTATCGCGCGGCAGCCGCCGGCGACAAGGTCAACCTCACGCTCGGCTTCTCGCACCCGGTGGTCCACTCGATGCCCAAGGGCGTCACGGTCCAGACCCCGGTCCAGACCGAGATCCTGATCAAGGGCATCGACAAGCAGGCCGTGGGCCAGGTCGCCGCCGAGATTCGCGCCTACCGTCCGCCGGAGCCCTACAAGGGCAAGGGTGTGCGCTACGCCGACGAACGCGTCGTCATCAAAGAGACGAAGAAGAAATAAGGAATGGCCATGGACAAGAAGCAAGCTCGCAATCGCCGCTCCCGCCAGACCCGGGTGCGCATCGCCCTCCAGCGCGCCACGCGCCTGGTTGTGATCCGCTCGAACAGCCACATCTATGCCCAGATCATCGCGCCCGAAGGCAATCGCGTGCTGGCCAGTGCCTCGACGGTCGAGGCCGACGTGCGCAAGGATGGCAAGTCCGGCGGCAACAAGGCCGCGGCGGTCATCGTCGGCACGCGCATCGCCGAAAAAGCCAAGGCCCTCGGCATCGAGGCAGTGGCGTTCGACCGTTCCGGTTTTCGATTCCACGGCCGCGTGAAAGCGCTGGCCGACGCAGCCCGCGAAGGCGGCCTCAAGTTCTGACGCCGCGTATCCACGCGCACGCACATACCAGGTAACCCATGGCCCAACAACGCTCCAATTCGCGCAATCAGCAGCAGGACGACCGCGGCGACGGTCTCAAAGAGAAGATGATCGGGATCAACCGCGTCACCAAGGTGGTGAAGGGCGGACGCATCCTCGGTTTCGCGGCACTCACGGTTGTGGGTGACGGCGACGGCCGCATCGGCATCGGCAAGGGCAAGGCCAAGGAAGTGCCCGTGGCCGTGCAGAAGGCGATGGATGAAGCCCGCCGCAAGATGGTCAAGGTCAGCCTGAAGAAGGGCACGCTGCATCACGCGGTCGAAGGTCGTCATGGCGCCACCAAGGTGTTCATGCAGCCCGCCGCGGACGGCACCGGCGTCATCGCCGGCGGCCCGATGCGCGCCGTGTTCGAAGTGGTCGGCGTCACCAACGTGCTCGCCAAGTGTCACGGCTCCACCAACCCGTACAACCTCGTTCGCGCGACGTTGAACGGCCTGCGCAATTGCAGCGCGCCGTCGGAAATCGCGGCCAAGCGCGGCAAGACGATCGACGAAATTCTCGGGAACTGACAGTCATGGCCGGCGAAAAGAAAATCAAGCTGACGCTCGCCAAGGGCGTCTGTCGTACGCGCAAGGACCACGTTGCGACGGTGCGTGGACTTGGCCTCAAGTGGACCAACCACTCGGTCGAAGTCATCGACACGCCGTGCAACCGCGGCATGATCAACAAGGTCGGCTACCTGCTCAAGGTCGTCGAGCAGTAACGGAGCAACGCAATGCGACTCAATACAATGAAGCCGGCCGCCGGCAGCACCAAGAATCGCCGCCGCGTCGGACGCGGTATCGGTTCGGGCCTGGGCAAGACCGCGGGCCGCGGCCACAAAGGTCAGTCGTCGCGTTCCGGCGGCTTTCACAAGGTTGGCTTCGAAGGCGGCCAGATGCCGCTGCAGCGTCGTCTGCCCAAGCGGGGCTTTGTCTCGCTGGCCAAGAACGACGCCGTCGAAATTCGCCTGACCGATCTGGAAAAGCTGGGTCTGGCCGAAGTGGACATGCTGGCGCTGAAGGCGGCCGGTCTGGTCCGCGGCAGTGCCAAGACGGTCAAGGTCGTGATGACGGGCAAGATCGAGCGCGCGGTCAAGCTGACCGGCGTGCAGGCAACCAAGGGTGCCAAGGCGGCCATCGAAGCCGCCGGCGGCAGCGTGGCGTAAAGCCCACGCAACCATTCAGGGATTCGAAAAGGATTACGTGGCTACTGCCAACCCGGCGCTGAAGAGCGGAAACAAGTACGGTGACTTGAAAAAGCGCCTCTGGTTCCTGCTGGGCGCACTCGTCGTCTTCCGGATCGGGACTCACATCCCGGTGCCGGGCATCAACGCGTCCATTCTCGACGACCTGTTCAAGTCGCAGCAGGGTGGCATCCTGGCGCTGTTCAACGTGTTCTCCGGCGGCGCGCTGTCGCGCTTCTCGATCTTCGCGCTGGGCATCATGCCGTACATCTCGGCATCGATCATCATGCAGCTGAGCACGGTCGTCGTGCCGGCGCTCGAAGCGATCAAGAAGGAAGGCGAAGCCGGCCGCCGCAAGATCACGCAGTACACGCGCTACGCCACGCTGGGTCTCGCGCTGTTCCAGGCGCTGGGCATCTCGGTGGCGCTGGAGTCGCAGGCCGGGCTGGTGCTCGATCCGGGCCTCATGTTCCGCGTGGTGTCGATGGTCACGCTGGTCACGGGCACGATGTTCCTGATGTGGCTGGGCGAGCAGATCACCGAGCGGGGCCTGGGCAACGGCATCTCGTTGCTGATCTTCGCGGGCATCGCCGCAGGATTGCCCAATGCGATCGGATTGACGCTGGAGCAGGCCCGCACCGGTGCCTATTCCATCCCGCTGGTGCTGGGCATCGGCGCGCTGGTGGTCGGCGTCACGGCCTTCGTGGTGTTCGTCGAACGCGCAGTGCGCACGATCCTCGTCAATTACGCGAAGCGCCAGGTGGGCAACAAGGTGTACCAGGGGCAAAGCTCGTTCCTGCCCCTCAAGCTCAACATGGCCGGCGTGATTCCGCCGATCTTCGCGTCGTCGATCATCCTGTTCCCGGCCACGCTCGCGCAATGGTTCGGCCA
>JANNYI010000245.1:0-4153 GCA_031410015.1 Betaproteobacteria bacterium
GAATTTCGGGCGGCCTTCGGTCTTGATCGCAAGTCGCGCGCGCGCAAGGTGGGGCCGGCCAAGCGGCAATGACACCGGTACTGCTGGTTCCGGACGCAGGGCCTTTGCTTTCGTTGGCGGGCGCCGATTTGCTATATGTCCTGCTCAAGACGCAGCTCGTTGTCACCGATGTTGTCAGGCAGGAAACGTTCGACCGTGGCGCGTTGCCCGGAGCCTCCCCCGAGGCCGCTGCCTTGCGCAAATTCTTCGTCGACCACGCCCGGCAAATCCAGGTGCGGGAGACCACGATCGGAGCGCTGTTCAAGCTTGCGCAGCAGGCAGACCCGACAATCGTGCTGCGCAATGCGGGAGAACTCGCGATCCAAAGCCTGCTGATATCCCTGCGCGCCGAGGCACCGGGTGTTCGCGCCCTGGTCCTGTTCGAGGACGCGTGGTTCATTCGCCATGCCATGGCGCTGCCGCCGAACTGCACGCTGATCAGCACCAGTGCCTTCCTGGTCAACCTTGAGCGATCCGGCTTGATCGAGTCAGCCGCAAGGGCTCAATCCCGAATTCGAGCGCTGCGGCCAACATTCAGCGACACAATCAGTAAGGTTGATCGCTCAAAGTGAGTTGCGCGGGCGAGCCAACGTAAGCGTGCGCTAACTTCAACTCTTAATCGTGCTATCATTAGCACTATTAAAAGTGCGAAAAATCCATTATTTAGGCGAACTTCATGTCCCACATCAGCGCTAATGATCTCAAGACCAAAGGCATCGCCGCCATTGAGCTGGCACTCAGCAACGCACCGGAGGCCGTTGTCTCGGTGCGGGGCAAGGACAAATTCGTGGTGATGAACCTCGCGCAATACCAGTATCTGCGCGAATGCGAGCTGGATGCGGCGCTGGCGCAAACGCGTGCCGATATGGCGGCCGGGCGGGCGTTCAAGGAATCGCCCGAGGCGCATCTCGCGCTCCTCGACGCCATCAACGCGCCTTGACGCGCGCGGCCCTCGATGCCGTACGTGCTGGTCTTTACCGAGCAATACAACCAGCGGGCAGCGCGGTTCCTCAAGCGGCACCCGGGGTTGCGTTCGCCCTATCTCAAGACGCTGCAATTGCTGGAAGCCAACCCGGCCCATCCTTCATTGCGCATGCACCCGCTGCGCGGCAAGCACGAAGGTCTGCACTCGGTCTCGATCAACCTGTCGTATCGCATTACGCTGGAACTGTTGATCCAGGACCAACAAATCATCCCGGTGAATGTTGGCGATCATGATGCGGTCCACTGATCGCATAGGGGGCATCGCGAGCCCCGGCCGCAGGGGCTTGATTTGTCCGGAGATTTGCGCGATAATTATGGGCTTTTCCCCATTCGAATCCGTGCCCAATGCCCTCAAGGGCAGCCGACACGCCGAACACCGCTTAAGGAATGAGCCATGGCTCGAGTCTGTCAGATCACCGGTAAGGCCCCGATGGTGGGCAACAACGTGTCGCACGCCAACAACAAGACCAAGCGCCGGTTCCTGCCCAACCTGCAGCGCCGCCGCTTCTGGGTCGAAAGCGAAAATCGCTGGATCAACCTGCGGTTGACCACGAATGCGCTGCGCACCATCGACAAGAACGGCATCGACGTTGTCCTGGCCGACCTGCGCGCCAAGGGCGAGCACATCTAAGCCCACCGTACCGGATAAATCATCATGCGCGAAAAGATCAAGCTCGAATCGTCGGCCGGCACCGGCCACTTCTACACCACGTCGAAGAACAAGAAACTGATGCCGGAGAAACTCGAGATCAAGAAGTTCGATCCCGTGGCCCGCAAGCACGTGATCTACAAGGAAACCAAGCTCAAGTAGTCGCCTGGTTGCAGCGACGCCCGCCTGTCTCGGATGGCGGGTTGCAGCTGCCGATGGTTCAACGAAAGGCCCGCATAGCGCGGGCCTTGTTGTTTTTGCGGACCGCTGCGGGCCGCTGTCGCTACCGGCCGGCCACGTGCGCCATCGGCCGATGGCGGACAACGCCTAGCGCCTGATCACAAGTCCCTGCCCGGTGGGCAGCGGCATCACGCGATACTTCCGGGCGTCGAACCACGCGTCCTCCGCGAGCTTCTGTCCGCGATAGGGGCCGGCCCACTCGTAATCGTCGAGAATCAGGATGCCGCCCGGCACCATCCGGTCGAACAGGATTTCCAGCGCAGCGATCTCGGCCGGCGCCTGGTTGAGGTCGATGTGCAGGTAGGCGATCCGGTCCGGACAGCCGCTCGCGAAGGCGTCGGGAATGAGTCCCTTCACGATCTTCACGCGCGGGTAGTCGGCGAATTTCCCGCGCACCCGCTCATACAGTCCGGCACCGAGTTCCGGCATCGGGTGATTGAGCATGGACGGGTCGTGCTCGAAGATGTCGTAGCCCCAGAAGGTCTTGGGAAACGCAGGGCCGCCCAGGTAGTCGACGATGGTCTTGATGCCGACCCCCGTATACGCGCCGCACTCGACGAAGTCGCCGTCGAGCTGGGCGCAGTGGTAGGCCGCGCAGGCAAGCACGTAGCGCCGCCAGACGATTGCCTGGTCCGATGAACTCTCGGCGTTGGCCTGCCAGGAGGCCACGAAGGCAGCATCGTCGAGCATCGACATGTTGCGGCCCCACGTCAGCAGGTTGTCGGCGAAGTGATAGCCATCGTGCAGCAACGCAGTGGTGGCCTTCATGGTCTCAGCGACTTTCGGCTCGTCCTTCGTGCTCCAGAACACCGGCAGGAAAAAACTCGACACGCGGTTCGCGTCGGGAACGGTCCGCTTGGGCAATGTTGGCGCCGAAGCTGCTGCCAGCTTTCGCGCCGGCGATGTTTGGGTCCGGCCACGAAACAGGTCACGAATTACTTGGGTCAGGATCATGGATTCCGGTGGCAGTTGATGGACGATTGCAGCAGACGTGCGCGTGCGAGTATTGTGGCAATGTCACCGCGGGTCAACCGTCGGTTGCAACCGCCGATACACTGATCCGCGCTCCCCTGTTACGATCCTGCTTCATGGCGCTTTCCGACGCACTGCCATTCTTCCGCGCCTGGGTCGCGGATCCCCGCCGGGTCGCGGCGATGACGCCGTCCAGCCCGGAACTGGCGCGACTTGTCGTCAGCGAGGTGTTACCCGGTGCTGGTCCCGTGCTCGAGCTCGGTCCGGGCACCGGCGCGATCACCGACGCGTTGCTCGAGCGCGGCGTGCGCGAATGCGACCTCACGCTGCTGGAACTGAGCGAGGGATTCGCCTCGATGCTCGAGCGGCGCTATCCGGAAGCGCGGGTGGTCTGCGGAGACGCAGCGCAATTGCGTCGGCTCAAGCTCTTCGATACCAACGGCGCGGCGGCAGCGGTGAGCGGCCTGCCGCTGCTGGCGATGTCGCCTCGCCAGATCTTCGCGGTGTTGTCGGGCGCGTTCGAGCAGCTGCGCGCCAATGGAGCCCTGTACCAGTTCACCTACGGTCCGCGGTGCCCGGTACCGCGCGCCATTCTCGACCGGCTTGGCCTCGAGCATGTCCGCATCGGCGGCGTGCGCTGGAACCTGCCGCCGGCGTCGGTCTACCGGATCACGCGGCGCCGGCATTCAGCGCTCGCTGACGCCGGCCCTGCATGAAAAAGAGGGCGCACGGCAGGGCCTGCGTGTTCACTATCAGATTATCGACCTCGAGGGCGCAGGTGCCAGCGTCGACGCGCTGCCGAATCTGATTTCAGCCGCCCGTGCGTTTGGATTCGCCGGTCTGAACATTACCTACCCCTGCAAGCAGGCTGTCATACCGCTGGTCGATGAACTCAGCGACGAGGCGCGCGCGATGGGCGCCGTCAACACCATTGTGTTTCGCGAGGGCCGGGCGATCGGACACAACACCGACGGTTCCGGCTGGACTTGGGGGTTTCGCCGCGCCTTGCCGGCGGCCGACCTGTCGCGCGTGGTCTTGTTGGGGGCCGGCGGTGCCGGTTCGGCGATTGCGCACGCCACGCTGCGCCTGGGTGTCAATCAGCTTATTATCTGTGACGTCGACCCGCGACGGGCGACCCATCTGGCCATTGAGCTCAACGAGTGCTATGGAGGCCAACGAGTGAGCGCATCAAGCGACATTGCCAAGGCGATGGATCATGCGTCCGGGCTGATCCACGCAACGCCGACCGGCATGGCCAAGCGACCCGGT
>JANNYI010000246.1:0-4499 GCA_031410015.1 Betaproteobacteria bacterium
GCCATGCCGCGCCAGTGCATGTACAGGAACGACGCAACGGCATTGGTGACCGGCACCACCGTGCAGCCTACCGCGAGGAACAGCAGCACGTCGCGCACGTGTCCCAGCGCCACATCCATGCGCAGCACGTGCACCAGCAGCCACCACGCGAACACGAGCTGCGCGGCGGTGGCCAGCATCACCAGCAAGGCCAGCTCCGGTGACGACCCCGCCAGCAGCGAGCAGGCGAACGAACCGACCAGGATGCCGGGCAGCACCGCCATGCCGCGCAGCAGGATCGCCGCCAGGCCCACGCCCGATGCGTACCAGATGATCGGCGGGATGTGCGACAGGCGCAGCCACGCCGCCACGCCCTCGGAGGCGGCGACGAAGGCGAGGGCGACCCCCGCGTTCCACAGGACGTTGCTGCGCGTCATGGGCGACACCCTAGCAGCAACCGCCGCCCGCGACACTACGGGTTTGTACTTAGGGCGCCGCTGCGGGTACGTAATGCCCACGATGGCAACCCCGTAACGGTCCGAATATTCGTGCGGTCGCCGCTTGCGCAAACTCCGTTCACTGCCTCACGGCCACTTCTGAACCGGAGCCCACGATGAACTGCTCGATGATCAATGCCGCGGAACTTGCCAGCCACAACAGCTACCTCCTTGCCTACGCCACGCGCCGCCTGGGCGATCGCGACGCGGCGCAGGATGTCGTGCAGGACACCATGGTTGCCGTCCTGTCCGGCAACGCCGAGTTTGCCGGCCGCAGCGCGCTGCGCACCTGGCTCGTCGGCATCCTCAAGCACAAGATCATGGACGCGTATCGCGAGCGCGGCCGCACCCCCGCCAGCCTCGACGCCATGGAAGAGGCCGGCGACGATCCCGCCAGCCACGAATTGGCCCTGGAGGCGCGGACGTCGAGCCAGATCGACCCCGCCGCCGCCTTCGAGCGCACCCGCTTCTGGGAGACCTTCGAGCGCGAACTGGGCCGCATGCCCGCCCGCACCGCCAGTGCCTTCATCATGTCCGAGCTGTCGGGCATGGACTCGGACGAGGTGTGCAGGGAAATGGGCATCACCGCCAACTTCCTCGGCGTGATGCGCCATCGCGCCAAGAGCATGCTGCGCATGTCGCTGGCGCCGGAGTACGCGTCTTGAAGGCACGCCTCATCTCAAGGCGCCAATGGCTGTCGATGGTGGCCGGCGCGGTGGCCGCCGTGGTGCTGCCCGGCCCGGTGGCCGAAGCACAACTGATGGCCGGCATGACGCTGGTGGCGCAGGGACGCTTTCGCGACAGCGACATCCTGCACCGTGGCAGCGGCGACGTTATGATTTATCGCCGCGCGGACGGCTCGCTGCTGCTGCGCCTCGACAGTTTCCGCGTGACCGCCGGGCCGGATCTGTACGTCTACCTCGCGCGCCACGCCGCGCCGGAGAACATGAAGGACGTCAAGAAGGGCTTCCTGTCCATCGCGCGGCTCAAGGCCAACACCGGCACGCAGGACTATGAGCTGCCGGCCGGGACGACGCTGGCCGAGTACGGCAGCGTGGTCGTCTACTGCCAGGTGTTTGGCGTGCTGTTTTCTGCGGCGTCGCTGACGGCCGTGATCGGATAGCGGAAGTTTGACCCGATCGCCTGTAGGCGAGGCTTCAGCCTCGCAAGCTCCCGACAAGGACAAAACCGAGCACGCCCGACGATGACGTCTTGACGCTATAACGTCAAAGCGCTATCCTGATCGGATGGAAGATCCCAAACGCGCCACGGTCTATTTCGACGCATCGGTTCACCGGGCACTCCGCCTCAAGGCCGCGGCCACCGACCGGTCGATTTCCGATATGGTCAACGATGCCGTCAAGATTGCGCTGGCCGAAGATGCCGAGGACCTCACCGCCTTCGACAAGCGCAAGCGCGAACCCAGCGTCTCCTTCGAATCGGTTGTCCGGGACTTGAGGAAACGTGGCCGGATATAGGCTGCTGGTCAAGCCGTCGGCCGCAAAGGAAATCGAGGCGATCGGCACCAAGCGCGACCGGCAACGCGTCATCACCAGGATTCAATCGCTTGCCGATGATCCACGCCCGGCCGGATGCGAAAAACTTGCCGGACCTTCCAACCTGTTCCGGGTTCGCCAGGGCGAGTATCGCGTGGTCTATGCCATCGACGACTCGCATTGCACCGTTGATGTCATCAAGGTGGGTCATCGACGCGAGGTCTACCGCGCGCTATGACATCGATCCCCGGCGCCTGACCGTGTAGGCGCGGCTTCAGCCGCGCAAGGATTGCGCCTGGGTGCTGGCCCTATCGGTTCGTGGTGTGTGGATAGAACTTGGAACGCCACAGTTCCCACGGCCGCGCGATCACGCTGCGATTGGTGGCGTCCGAGCGCTCCGCTTCCTCCGGCTCCAGGTACGTCACCGTGCCGCCCAGCGCGATCGCCTGCTGCTGCAGCGCCGCGTTCGACTGCGTGTAGTACGCGCGATACACCGCCACGGCCACGCTCTCGCCTACGGCACAAAAGCCGTGCCGGCGCATCAGCACCACCGCACCAGTGGACAGTTGTTCCGCCAGCGCCGCGCCCTGCTCGTTGTTGCGGATCAGCATGTCCGTCATCTTGAAGCGCTCGCGGATCTCGAACACCGACGCGCCCGTGCGCAGGAAGCTGCTCATGTGATAGATCGGCCGCAGGCGCACCGATGAAGCCGCGAACGGTACCACCGCCGCCGCATGACTGTGCACCACCGCCAGCACGTCCGGCCGGTGCGCGTAGATCGCCCCGTGGATGAAGCGCTCCAGGTACGGCGTGCGCGTGTCGCCATCCTGCGCGTTGGAGGCAAGGTCGAACGTCATGATGTCGGCAGGCGTTACCAGCTCCGGCGCCAGCGAGCGCGACAGCAGGTAGCGGTCGGCGTTTTCCGGGTGCCGCACGCTGACGTGGCCGAAGCCGTCCAGCACGTTGAGTCCCGCGAGGATGCGGTTGGCCGCGACGAGGTCGTCGATGAGGGCGGGGAGGGTGCTCATCGGGGCATTAT
This sequence comes from Betaproteobacteria bacterium, assembly GCA_031410015.1. Classification (GTDB taxonomy): domain Bacteria; phylum Pseudomonadota; class Gammaproteobacteria; order Burkholderiales; family Casimicrobiaceae; genus VBCG01. The sequence goes on from JANNYI010000246.1 coordinate 3,012, forward strand.
CGCGCGGATGGGCGGGTGACTGAATAATTCCGAGACGATTCGGGTCGGCTTGAAATGTAGTTACATTGTAGTTATAATATATTGGTGAAGTCGATCCGCTTCGAATGGGATGAACACAAGGCCGCAGCCAATGCAAAGAAGCATGGTGTTTCGTTTGATGAAGCTCGGTCCGTGTTCTTCGACGAACGTGCGCGATTGATTGATGATCCGGATCACTCGGAAGATGAGGAACGCTTCATCCTGCTCGGATTGAGCAGCTCGCTTCGCGTGTTGCTTGTCTGTCATTGCTACCGTAGTACCGGCAACGTGATACGCATCATCTCCGCGCGCAAGGCAACTGCCCGCGAATCGAAATCCTATCCATAGAGGTACCCAATGCGCAAAGAATACGATTTCACGAAATCCCGGAAAAATCCTTATTCTTCGCAATTGAAGAAGCAGATCACAATCCGCCTCGACGAAGACTCGATCACCTATTTCAAGGCGGTTTCCGAGCAGGTGGGCATTCCCTATCAGAGCCTGATCAATCTCTATTTGCGGGATTGTGCCGCTTCAAATCGCAAGCTCAGCGTCAACTGGAAGTAGTGGCGATCGGCGGTGATCTGATATCCATATTGATATGTGCGCCAAACCTTTGCCGATCCCGCCGGCAAGTGCCTTTCCTTTGTGCCAAACGACGAGAACAACAAGGGCACTCATGACCATCGATCCCACCCAGGTAACGCTGCGCGAAATCACCGCCGAGACCGTGCGCTCGGTGATCCGGTTGTCGGTTGCCGACAGCCAGAAGGGATTCGTCGCGCCCAACGCGGTGTCCCTGGCGCAGGCCCTGTTTGCGCCCGACGCCTGGTATCGCGCCATTTATCTGGGCGACGAGGTGGTCGGCTTCGTCATGCTCGAGGATCAATCGCTGCGGTTTCCAATGCCGGACAAGCCCAAGGTGACCGTGTGGCGATTCATGATCGACGCGAATCATCAGGGGCAAGGCATCGGCAGGGCCGCGCTGCTGCGCGTGATCGAGCACGTGCGCGCGAAGCACCTGTTCGATACGCTGGAGCTCTCGTACGTCCCGGGCCCGGGTTGCCCCGAACCCTTCTACCTCGGCCTGGGCTTCCTCCATACCGGGCGGGTCGACGAGAATGAGATCGTGCTTGCGCTGGCGTTGGACGAGGGTATGGACTGACGGAGGCGGCGATGCCCTTGGCTGTGCCGCCATTGGGCGATTCGCAGGGCGGCTGGGGGCGCGGGGCGGCATCGGGTAAAATGGTGCCCACCGGAGAGGTGGATGAGCGGTTTAAGTCACACGCCTGGAAAGCGTGCGAGGGTTAATAGCCCTCCGCGGGTTCGAATCCCGCCCTCTCCGCCAGGTCTTCCCAAGTTTTGGCTCTCATGTGGGCGCGAGCAAGCGCATTCCAGCTGCCTGCAGCCGTCCAAACGTCTGATCCAGGCGTGCGTCGGGCGGAACGAACACGATGGTTCCGTCGCGCC